>NZ_OY730238.1:0-300000 GCF_963422545.1 uncultured Flavobacterium sp. | reverse complement strand
ATGGGTGTTCATGGTTTTCTTTTCGTTCGCATCTTTATCGCTCAAACGCAAATCTTCAATAGGTTGCCAATCTCGGGTCAAGGCTTCAAAATAACCTTTGTTTTCAGGATCATAACTGTGTTTCTGAATTTTTAAATAGAGATTTATGGCTATTTCCAGAGCTTTATTGTCTTCAGAAATAGCATAATATTCAGATAGTCCGTAGATCGCAAAAGCTAAAGCATAAATTTGATTTTTGGTGTCTTTTGGCGTTTTGTCAGTATTAATGCTCCAAAATAAACCTCCATATTCTGCATCATAAAAATAATCTGAAATAAATTCGAAAGCTCTTGTCGCAATCTTCTTATGGCTTTCATTTTTAGTGATTTTATAACTTGACGAAAAAGTCCATAAAATTCGGGCATTTAATACAGAACCTTTTTCAGTATTGGCAATAATATGATCGTTGAAATCAATTTGACCAATAAAACCGCCATTTTGATTGTCTAACGTATGCTTTGACCAATATTTTAAAATCGAATCAAGTTCGGCTGTTACTTCAGATTTAAGCTGTTTTAGATTTGCTGACACGGCGAGTTAAATTGCGTTGTTTTTTTCGATTTGATTGATGATTGTTTTTACAGAATCTGCAGAAATAAAAGTATCTGATGGTGCATTAATCACATAATCAACCAATTTTTCTACAGATGAAACTGCAACGTGCATTCTCGTATCTGATGAAGCATAATACACATAAACGGTTCCGTCAGTATCTTCAATCCATCCGTTTGAGAATAAAACATTCGATACATCGCCAACTCTTTCGATTCCTTCCGGTCCCATAAAATGTCCGGCAGGAACGTGAGTAACTTTCGAAATATCATTCAAATCTGTCATGAACATATAAAGTGTGTAACGCAATCCTGCAGCGGTATTTCGAACTCCGTGGGCAAGATGCAACCAGCCTTTTTCGGTTTTAATAGGAGCGGGACCAAGACCATTTTTCAATTCGTAAATGGTGTGATATCGTTTCCCGAAAATAATTTTTTCGTCTTTTACAACTGGATTTGTCATGTCTTCAACGTATCCTAAACCAATTCCGCCACCAGCTCCAACATCAATAAAACCATCCTGCGGACGTGTGTATAAAGCATATTTTCCGTTTACGAATTCTGGATGCAAAACAACATTTCGTTGTTGTCCGGTATTCGAAATCAAATCGGGCAATCTTTCCCAGTTAACCAAATCTTTTGTGCGAACGATTCCAGCATTGGCCACAGCCGAACTTGTATCGCTTTTTGGTGCTTTTGGATCTTTTCTTTCGGTGCAAAAAATACCATAAACCCAACCATCTTCATGATTGATTAAACGCATATCATAAACATTAGTATCTGGTTCTGCAGTTTGTGGAATCACGCATGGTTTCTCCCAAAATTTAAAATTATCGACTCCGTTTGGACTTTCCGCAATAGCGAAAAAAGATTTTCGGTCAATTCCTTCAACACGAACAGCTAGCAGATATTTTCCGTTCCATTTCATGGCTCCTGCATTAAAAGCAGCGTTCATCCCGATTCTTTCCTGCAAAAACGGATTAGTTTTTTCATTCAAATCAAAACGCCAGTTCAATGGCACGTGAGCTGCCGTAACAACCGGATTTTTATAGCGTTCGTATATACCGTTTCCGGCATTGTCCTGAGGAGCATTTTTTTTCTCGATCAGTGTTTTATGTTCTCTTTCTAATGCTACTTTTCTATCCTGAAATGTAGTTGAAGTGGCTATTGCTGTCATATAAATAGATTTCTGTATCTGTATTTTTTAATGGGTCTTTTCTCGTTTTTCGTCTAAATCTTGTTCCATTATTTGTAGTTTTTCTTCGGATAACGGATAAAACAAAATAAAAAGAACTGATATAATTGCTGCGATTGCAGGAAGTATGCTTAACATTAACTGAATTCCGTTTTGAGTTACTGCCGTTTGCTCAACATTGGCTTTAAAGCCGTAATAACCCAAAAGCCATCCGGTTGCGGCACCACCAATGGTCCATCCAAATTTTTGTGACATTGATGAAGCAGAGAATACTAATCCTGTTGCTCTGCGTCCTTGTTTCCATTCAGAATAATCGGCGCTATCTGCATACATTGACCAGATTAACGGGAAAATGCAACCGGCACAAATGCTGATTAAAACCTGAAAACTCATGATTAGGAAAACATCTTCTTTTCCGAAGAAATAGAAAATCAAACTCAACATTGCAGCTAAAGCCATAGCGCCAAAAAAAGTTTTCTTTTTGCCAATTCTATTCGCAATTGGTGTTGCGGCGATCACTCCAATAATATTTGCTGCTTGTCCCAGAACCAAATAAATGGAAGTTGGCGTCATGTGAAAATCTGTCCCGAAAAGCGAAAAATCGAAGTTTACACTGCTGCTTACATAATATTTGAAGTAAAAAACGGCGGCTCCGTCACGAATTGAATTGAATACTAAAGCGCCAATTCCGGCTCCAAGCAAAATCCACCAAGGTTTATTTTTCAGTAAATCTTTTAAATCTTCTTTTAGATTATTCTTTTCATCAGAAATTGGTTTTACTCTTTCTTTAGTGAAGAAAAAACATCCCCAGAAAAAAGCAGTTGTAATAATTCCAAAAACGGAAATTGTTGCTAACCAACCTGTTTTAGAATTCAGGCTTCCGCCGAAATAATTCACTAAAGGTTCAATTAACCAAAGCGCCAGAAGACTTCCTCCAAAGGCAAAAACCATTCTGTAAGATGATAAAGTGGTTCTCTCTTTTCGGTCAGACGACATCACGCCTAAAAGTGATGCATAAGGAACATTGATTAAGGAGTAAATCATCATCATGGCTGAATAGGTAACGTAGGCGTAAATTATTTTTCCTTTTTCGTCAAAATCTGGTGTATAAAAAGTTAAAACTCCAATTACTGCAAAAGGCACGGCAATCCATAATAAATACGGTCTGAATTTTCCCCATTTTGTTTTTGTTCGGTCAGCAATGATTCCAACGATTGGGTCAAAACAAGAATCCCATATTCTGGTAATCAGAAACATGGTTCCTACTATGGCAGGCGCCAATCCGAAAACATCGGTGTAGAAAAATAGAAGGTACATACTGAAAATTTTCCAGAACATCGAAGATGCTGCGTCTCCAAGACCGTATCCTATTTTTTCTTTTAAACTAATTTTGTTGTGCATTAGGCTTTTTTTAAAGGTTGTGGTTTTTAGATTTGGGTAATTATTAGATAATTGTTTCTATGTGTTGTTTTTTTGACGCGGATAAAACGGATTTACTTCGTAAAAACACGGATAAAAACAGATTTTATTTTTGAATTCTTTTATAGGCTTAAAATCTATCTCTCTATGTGTTGAATTTTTTAGCACGCAGATGACGCGGATTTAAGCGGATTTTTAATTTTTAATTCTCAATTTTTAATTTTTTTTAATGTCTTTCTCAAATAAGGTTTTGTCAAAATTATAGAAATCAATAAAATCTTTCTCGCTTACCTGACCTTTGAATGGTGCATAGTAATGCATTTTTTTTTCTTTTTCTTGCCAGCCGTGATTTCTCCACAATAAAACATAAGATATTTTATAATCGCCAATAGCTTTTTCTAAAGTTCCCGTCCACCATTTTGGGTCAGGAATTGCTTCGTAACCTGCTTCGGCTATTGCAATTAATTTGTGCTGTTTTGTTCCAAGGTCATTTACAATTTTCAACTGACTTTGCACTTCTTCAATGAACTTTTTACCTTCTTTATCGTCATTATTCTGATAAGAGTCAAAACTTAAAATATCAGCATAATTATCACCGGGATAATTGGCAAGAAAATCTTTTTCAGAGCCGAAACTGCTTGTGTTGTAAATGTAAATTAAGTTATGAACTCCTTTTTTCTGTAAATAGTCAAAAGTGAATTTCCATAATGTTTTAAATTCTTCAGGAGTACAATTTCCTTTTCCCCACCAAAACCAACTGCCGGTAAGTTCGTGATAAGGTCTAAATAAAATTGGGATGTTTTTTCCTTTTTTATCTTTTAAAGACAAAAGATAACTGGCTGCTTTGTCTAACCAAACGGTAAATTTTTGATGATTTTCTCCGCCGGGTAAAACTGTTTTAAGAGAATTTGGCACGTTATCCCAGGCACTTTTTCCGGTTGCAGGATTGTCAAAATGCCAGCTTATAGTTGTGATTCCGCCTCGTTCATGGCTTTCTTCTATGTATTGCTTCATTTTTGCAAATGGAACTCCATCTATATTATTAGGACTGTCTTTTTCCAGACCCGCCAGATCCCAGCCATAAACGGCAGGATAATCGCCAACAACATCTTTTACATCACTGCGCCCGTCTTCGTATTTCCAGTTTACGCCATAAGCAAGATCATCCTGATGACCAAATAGATATCCTTTTTGGCTTAGCTGAACCAGTTTTTTATATAAAGAAACAGTTTCGGGTGTTGCTTTTTTATCTGAAAGTGACAAATTAGTATTACTAATAATAGGCTTTGCAGAACAAGAAGTTCCTATAAATACTGCTGTAATTAGGGTTATTATGTTTTTTTTCATTAGAAAAGTATAGTTGTTTTTCAATATGATAAGTCAAATGCGATATTAGAAATGTATTATAAAACCTTCATTTTTTGAATCTTTAAATCAATATTGTTTTCGGATTAAAATTATCAAAACTTTAAAAACATATTGTATTAAAAAAGATTAATGTTTATTATCTACAAAGTTTTTATAAAATTGATAATTCTATTTTTCAAAGATAATCGGATGTTTATCGTATATTTAATATTATTTTATCAATTATATATCATATTATTGCAAATTTAAAAAAGCAAATATCACTTTCTAATATCGTTTTCAAGATGAGTAGTTCTAAAAATTTTTATAGAGAAATCGCTCCGCTTTCTGCCGGAGATAGTTTTTTAGTGTTCGACAGAGTAAAAGACAGCTTTGATTTTCCGGTGCATTATCATCCGGAATTTGAGATTAATTTTATTCTAAATGGGAAAGGTGTAAAGCGCGTTGTGGGGGATAATATAGAAGAAATTGACAGTGTAGAATTGGTTTTGATTGGACCAAATTTATATCACGGTTGGGAATTAAGTAAATGTACGAGCAAAAAAATTCACGAAATAACAATTCAGTTTCATAACGATTTATTTCATGAATCTTTATTGTCAAGACGTATTATGAATCCAATTCGGGATATGTTTAATCGCTCTATTCATGGCATTTTATTCTCGAAAAAGATAGCCGAGGAATTAACTCCAAGACTTGTAAGGCTTTCTAAATTAGATGGTATGGATTATTTTTTGGAAATTACTTCTTTATTATATGATTTGGCAAATTCCAGAAATCAACGTTTGCTTTCGACTTATACGGTAGATTATGATACGTTTGATGACTATGATAAAATGAAGTTGGTTCATGAATATGTACAGAAAAATTTTGCTGAAAAGATCACTTTAGAAGATGTGGCTAATGTTGCAAGTATGTCGATTATCTCTTTTAACCGATTTATTAAAAAACGTACCGGGAAAACTTTTGTCAATTATATTAATGATATCCGTATTGGATATGCTGCCCGTTGGCTTGTAGAAAAAGACATGAGTGTTTCTGAAGTTGCTTTTAAATCGGGCTTTAATAATATTGCGAACTTCAACCGTAGTTTTAAGGCTACTAAAAATTGTACGCCTAGTCAATACAGGGAAGATTTTTCTGGATTAAAGCGTATTTTATAATGATACTTTTTTTGCACAAACAAATATTATTTTTAACGAAATCGTTTGCTTTTTCGATGATTCGTTAGTTTTAATTTATAAAGCATAGTGGTTTACAGGATGATGATTGCGAATAATTTAATTTTTTGTTGCTTTTATTTTTATATGTGTTTTTTTTAAGCGCTGTAGCAAAAATATTATCATTAAATGATATAATACTATCGATTTGATGTTTTGTTCTGTTATAGATTTGTTAAATAATTTAAGAAAAAAAACACACCCTTTTTTAAGACTTGAATTACGAATAAAACAAATTTAAACTAACCAAACATTTATTATGAAAAAACTAATGACTAACTTTATTCATTGGAATGCTAACCACAGAGCAGTTCCTTTGATTTTATTCTTGTTACTGACGAGTAATTTTATAACAGCTCAGGTAAAAATAACAGGAATGGTGTCTGATGATAAGGGAATGACTATTCCTGGAGCCAATATTTCTGTTGTTGGCACCAAAACTTCTGTTTCAACTGATTTTGATGGAAAATATACTATTGACGCTCCAACAAACGGAACTTTGTCTGTTTCATTTATTGGGTTCGATTCTCAAAGAATAGCAATTAACGGAAGAACAAAAATTAATATTTCTTTAAAATCAAGCTCAGAAGATTTGAAAGAAGTTGTTGTAATTGGTTACGGAACTCAGAAAAAGAAGGATGTAAATGGTGCAATATCTTCTGTAAAAGCTAAGGATTTAGAGAATTTAAAGCAGGTTTCTATCGATCAGATGCTTCAGGGTAAAGCGGCCGGAGTTTCGGTAACTAATAACTCTGGGCAACCTGGCGGAGCGGCTTCTGTACGTGTACGTGGAACTACTTCTATTACGGGAACAAATGAACCTTTATATGTAATTGATGGTGTGCCAATTTCCGGTGATGCTACCGGAAAATCAACCAGCGGTCAGACTTTAGCTGGTAAAGATGGTTTCTCGGCTTCGGGAGGAAGTGGTAATAATGCAATGAGCCCTTTATCTATGATTAATCCTAGTGATATTGAGTCTATGGATATTCTTAAAGATGCTTCTGCGACTGCGATTTACGGTTCAAGAGGAGCAAATGGTGTAATCATTATTACAACTAAATCAGGAAAAAAAGGTGGCGGAAAAATTTCATATGAGAACTATACTTCTTTTGCTACTGTAGCTAATAAATTAGATGTTTTAAGTTTGTCGCAATATGCTACTCTTAAAACTGATTTAGCTAAGCTTTGGGGATTTCAGACTCGTCAGGAGTTTTCGCATCCTGAATTATTAGGACCCGGAACTAACTGGCAGGATCAGGTTTATAGAACGGCAATGTCACAAAGCCATCAATTATCATTTTCTGGCGCTAAAGATGGAACTAATTACTATTTATCAGGAAGTTATTTAGATAATGAAGGAACTATTATCAATTCGGGATTAAAAAGATACACGGTTAGGTTGAATTTAGATTCAAAAATCAAACCTTGGTTAAGAATTGGCGGAAATCTTACTGGTGGTATTACAAATGAGAAAATAACAGTAAATCAAAGTTTTACAGGATTAATTTCAAATACTTTATTACAATCTCCGGATATTCCTGTCCGAAATGTTGACGGTACATTTGCCGGTCCGCCTTCTTCTGAGCAAAATGTTACTTATTATAATCCTGTTGCTGAAGCATTAACAAGAGATAATAAATTAGTTAGAAAAAATTTCTTAGGTAATGTTTATGCTGAAGCTGATCTTTTTAAAGGATTAAAATATCGTGTTGAAATTGCTGCAAATACAGAATTTTCAGAGAATGATGATTTCAGACCTTCATATGCTTGGGGAACTCAAACAAATATTACGGCCGATCTTGATGTAAGAAGACAAAACTGGTACTCAACAAATATCAAAAATTTATTGACTTATGATCGAACTTTTGGTAAACACAAAATTACGCTTTTAGCAGGTCAGGAAGCAAACGATTCTCATTGGGAAGGTTTGATTGCATCTGCTCATGGTTTTAAAACAAACTCTATTCATACAATTAATTTAGCTGATGTAGACAATAATACGGTTACACAATATAAAGGCAGTGCGTCACTGTCGTCTCTTTTTGCCCGTATTATTTATGATTTTAATGATAAATATAGTATTACAGCTTCGATCAGACAGGATATCTCTTCTAAGTTTGATCCAACTACAGATAATCAAAAGGGAGTTTTTAATGCGATATCAGGTTCTTGGAAATTATCAAATGAATCTTTTATGGCAGGAACCCGCAAATATGTAGACAATATTAAATTTAGAGTAGGATACGGAGAAACGGGTAACCAGCAAATTCCAAACAATAGCTATTCTGCAATGTTAGGTCCACAGAATTCAGGTTTAGGCAGCGGATTTTTGCCATCTAATTATCCAAATCCGGGCTTAGTTTGGGAATCATTAAATCAAACTAACTTAGGTATTGATTTTACGATGCCAGACAATAAACTTTCTGCAAGTTTTGATGTTTATGATAAAAAATCTAAAGGATTCTTATTTCAGGTTCCATTGCCTTTATACTTAACTGGTGGCGGAGGACAATATGGAGGAATTTCTGCACCAATTTCTAATTTAGGCTCAATGAGTAACAAAGGTTTTGATCTTACTCTTGGATATGATATGAGATCATCCGGAAAATTTAATTGGGATACGTCATTAGTGGTTTCTCATTACAAAAATAATTTGGATGCAATTGCAAACGGAATTGTTTTGACTCAGGAGGTTAATACAAACGGATATCAGCCGGTTGTGGTTACTAATACTACAATAGGAAACCCAATTGGTATGTTTTACGGCTATAAAACAGACGGGTTGTTTAAAGATCAGGCAACTCTGAATGCTGCACCAATTCAGTTTGGACAACCTGTAGGAACAGGAGCTGGAGAAACTTCTTTGGGAGATGTAAAATATGTTGACGTAAATAAAGACGGAAAAATTGATGCTAACGATAAAACTTTCATCGGAAACCCACATCCAAAATTTACTTATGGTTTTACAAATAACTTCAAATATGGAAATGTAGACTTGTCTATTTTTCTTCAGGGATCTTATGGAAACGATGTAATGAACTTAACCAGAAGAGGTGGTACAACAAATGCATCTTTATATGATAATCAATTAGTAAGAGCATTAGATTATTATTCAGCTACAAATACAGGAAGTAATAACCCAAGACCAATTGCAGATTCAGCAAATAATAACTTGCTTATTTCTGATCGTTATGTCGAGGATGGTTCTTATTTAAGAATTCAGAATGTTACTCTTGGATATTCATTGCCACAAGATATTATTTCAAAATATAAAATATCAAGATTAAGATTATACGGATCTGCTCAAAACCTGTACACGTTTACAAACTATTCAGGGTATGATCCGGAGATAGGCTCTTTTAACCAAAATGTGCTTTTATCAGGAATTGATAACGGAAGATATCCGATTGCGAGAACATTTTTAATTGGACTTAACTTAGAATTTTAAAAATTAAAGAAACATGAAAAAGACATCTTTTTTAAATAAATATAGTTTGCTAATTCTAGCAGCAGCATTTCTGACTTTTGGATCATGTCAGGATGATTTTACAAACAGACCTTCTGAAGACGGAATAAGTTTAGATTCTTATTATAGCACAAATGATCAGGTAGCATCGGCAACAAACGGCATGTACAGCAGAACCTGGTTTCAGATGTATAATAAATTCTGGTGGGCGCTCGAAGTAGGTTCGGGAAACATGTATTCAGGTTCACCTGATGTTAGCGGTTTGAGAACATTTTCATTAAACGGAAGTGATCCTGAATTGGTAAATGGCTGGTCATCATTATGGGCAAACGTACAACAGAGTAATATGATTATTAACTTTTTGGCAGCCAGAGTTGGTCCGGCAGTTGATAAAAATGTGTTGGATAATACTGTAGGAGAAGCTTATTTTTTGAGAGCTACTGCTTATTTTGATTTGGTAAGACTTTGGGGTCCGGTGCCAATTATCGAAAATCCACTTGATTATACAAGTAATCCGTATGTAAATACAAATACAGTTGCCGATATCTATAAATTGATTACAATGGATTATTTAAAAGCAATTAATTTATTGGCAGACAAAAACAGAGGTGCTAATTATGCTAATAATGGGCACGTGTCTAAAGGTTCTGCAAAAGCAATGCTGGCCAAAGTTTATTTGTACCAAAAAGATTATGCAAATGCCAGAGCAATGGCAGAGAGTGTTATCAATAGCGGCGAGTTTAAACTTTTAGGAGGTGATCAATTACCGGGAAAAAGCTTTGGAGATTTGTTTACCTATTCAAACAATAATAATGAAGAATCTATTTTTGCGATTCAGTGGAAAGGTGATGGAAATTATGGATCAGCAAACAATTGTAATACACAATTTGGTTTTCAGGACGGAACCTTATCAACTTCAAATGCATCTTATGCAGGAGTTTTTGGACCAAGTCAAGATGTTTTACTGTCATTATATGATGCAAATGATGTGAGAAAACATGAAACCGTAATGGTTGCAGGTGATACTTATCCAAACATAAAAACTACACAAGGAATTGGGTTTACAGTTCCTACAGGAAAAGATTTAGCTCAGGCTTCTGGCGGAGCAATTAAAAAATACTGTATTGGTTTTGTAAACGGAAATGTTACTGGTCAGGCCGATGCCTGGGCAATGATGGACAATAATAGTTATGTAATGCGTTATGCAGAGTTATTGCTAATTCATGCCGAAGCTGTTTTGGCAGGAGGAGCAAGTACTTCAGATGCTTCAGCACTAAGTTCAATAAATGCCGTTAGAAAAAGAGCAGGATTAAGCAATCTGGCTTCTGTAACTTTTGATGATATATTCTTAGAAAGAAGAAAAGAATTGTGTTTTGAAGGAGATTATTGGTTTGATTTAGGACGTATTGACAAAAATAAAGCAATTGCAATTATGTCAGCACAAAACAGAGGTGACAGATATGCAGAACGTCATTATACACCTATATATAGTGACGATCACGCAACAAATGATTTTTATATGGATTATCCTGATAATGAAGTGGCTAAAAACCCTAAGTTGTTACAGGCTCCGGCTCCGTATACTTTTAAATAATTATTAAAATTTGAATATTATGAAAAATATAAAAATAAAATACCTATTGCCTCTTTTTGCGATGGCTGCTGTGGTACTGGGATTGTTTTCTTCATGTGATAGTAATGATGCGTCAGGCAGTAGTTCGGGTGCAGCCGAAATCACAAGTGTAGCAAAATCTGTTGAAGGAGACTTGGTTCCCGTAACAGTTGGTGATCCTAAAAACTATTATATCATTAGAGGTAAAGGACTTTCGACAGTAACAAAAATTTACTTTAATGATTTTGATACCTATTTCAATCCTGTATTAGTTACAGATACAGAGATATTTGTTTTAATCGACGAAAAAACACCTTATGCAAATTCAAGCAATAAGATAAAACTAGTTACAAAAGCAGGGACTATTTTTTACGATTTTGTAGTAGCGCCGCCAACACCTAAGTTTGATAGCTTTAATTCTATTAACGCTGTAGAAGGTGATATAGTAACGGTTTATGGAGATTATTTTTTAAATCCTACAGTAAAAGTGGGTACTACAGATGTTCCTGTGATTTCGTCTACATTAACACAAATCAAATTTAAAATGCCTGCGAATGCAACAGATAAATATGTAACTGTTACTAATATTTCAGGTTCAACTATTTCAGCAGAAGCTATTGGTTCAGCATTATATGATGATGTAATACAAGGAGATGCCGGACACTGGATGTGGAACGGTGCCGATATTTTTGATACTAATTTTAAAGATGATAAAGTGCAGGGAGAAGCGGCTATTAAATTTGTTTTTGGAGGATGGAATGGTGCTGATATGAAATTCAACTCCAGAGATGTTTCAAAATATAAAGCATTTAGAGTTAAAGTAAAAAGTGTTTCTACAAATACAGCTGCAAGTGTGGTTTTTGTATTTGGAGGATGGGCTTATCAAGTTAAGAAGATTATAACTAATAAATGGACAACAATTGAAATTCCATTTTCTGATATCGGAAACCCAACTACTTTTGATCAGTTAACATTACAAGAGTCAGGTAGTTTTGGAGGTAACACAATTCTTATGGATGACATGGGGTTTGTATTAAAATAAAAAGGAATTATTTGTTTTGAGTTTTGTTTAAGTATTCCCTAATCTACTCAATTAGGGGATACTTTTTTAGTATAAGTAATTTATGAAAATTAATTGCCCTCAACAAGGTTATAATTAAAATTAAAATAATGAAAAAAGTCATTTTAATATTTGCTTTGAGTATATCGGGTTTCGGCTTTAGCCAAGGGAACACACATATACAGGCAGCAGGAAAATTTGAAGGTTTGGCGATGACTCCACCAATGGGCTGGAATTCCTGGAATACATTCGAAACCAATATCGATGAAAAACTAGTAAAAGAAACGGCTGATATTATGGTTTCATCAGGAATGGCCGCTGCCGGATATAACTATATAGTATTAGATGATGGCTGGATGGCGAGAGAACGCGATACTAATGGAGATTTAGTTCCGGATCCGGTTAAATTTCCAAACGGAATGAAAGCTGTAATTGATTATGTACACATTAAAGGTTTAAAATTTGGTTTGTACAACTGTGCAGGAACACAAACCTGTGCCGGTTATCCGGGAACACGTGGTTATGAGTTTCAGGATGCTCGTTTTTATGCTAAATTGGGTATTGATTTCTTAAAATATGATTGGTGTAATACACAAGGAATTACCGCCAAAGAAGCATATTCAACAATGAGTAATGCCTTAAAAACCGCTGGGAAACCTATTGTTTTTAGTCTTTGCGAATGGGGAGATAATAAACCTTGGGAATGGGGAAAGCCAGTTGGAAATTTATGGAGAATTTCCGGTGATATTTATCCTTGTTTTGATTGTGAGTTTAAACACGAAGAAGGAAATTGGTCGTCTTGGGGATTTATGAAAATTATCGAAATGCGTAAAGATATCCGTAAATATTCAGGTCCGGATCATTGGAATGATTTTGACATGATGGAAGTTGGTGACGGAATGACAAATACTGAAGATAAAGCCCATTTTACAATGTGGTCCATGATGGCATCACCTTTAATTGCCGGAAATGATTTTAGAAAAATGTCAAAAGAAACAGTAGCGATTTTAACCAATGCTGCATTAATTGCGGTTAATCAGGATAAACTGGGGATTCAGGGTTTTAAATATGCTGTAGAAGATGGATTAGAAGTTTGGGTAAAACCTTTATCAGACGGAAATTGGGCTATTACCTTTTTAAATAGAAGCGATACGACTAAAAGGATTAATTTCGATTGGAAAAAGAATACTATCAAAGATGCTGATTTTGGTTATGAAGCCGATTTTAATAAATCAATTTTCAAATTAAAAGATCTTTGGAAAAATAAAGAAGTAGGAAATACAAAAAAGAATTTTGTTGCCGATATTGCTTCACACGATATTATTACACTACGATTAATTCCTTAAACTGATTTGATATGAAATCAAAAACTAAATTTTTCACTATTGCCTTATTATTGACGTTTGGTTTTTCGCAAGCTCAATTTGTGCAGCATCACGGTCAGCTTAGTGTTCGCGGAACTCAGTTAGTAGATAAAAATAATAATCCGATCGTGTTGAGAGGAATGAGTTTTGGCTGGCATAGTATGTGGCCCAGATTTTATAACGAGAAAGCGGTTAGTTGGCTGAAAAAAGATTTTAATTGCAATGTAGTACGCGCCGCAATGGGAATCGAAATAGGAGAATGGAATTATTTGAAAGAACCACAATTCTCAAAAGAAAAAATAGAAGCTGTTATTAAAGGAGCAATAAAATCAGATATATATGTAATAATTGATTGGCACAGTCACAATATTAATCTTGATGAAGCTAAAGATTTTTTTGGTGAAATGTCAAAAAAGTATTCAAAATATCCAAACATTATATATGAGGTTTTTAATGAGCCTGATCACGAATCCTGGTCAGAAGTTAAGGCTTACGCCGAAGAAGTAATAAAGGTGATTAGAGAAAATGATCCAAATAATATTATTTTGGTTGGTTCTCCGCATTGGGATCAGGATGTAGATCTTGCTGCAGAAGATCCAATCCGAGGATATGATAATATAATGTATACCATGCATTTTTATGCAGCCACACACAAAAAAGAACTGAGAGATAGAGTAGATGTTGCTATAAAAAGCGGTTTGCCAATATTTGTTTCTGAATCTGCCGGAATGGAAGCTTCAGGTGATGGACCATTAAATCTGAAAGCATGGCAGGAATATATCGATTGGATGGAAACACAAAAGTTAAGTTGGATAACCTGGTCTGTTTCTGATAAAGATGAAACTTGCTCTATTTTAAAGAAATCTGCAAAATCTGAAGGAAAATGGAAAGACGAGGATTTGAAAGAATCCGGAATTAAGGTTCGTGAGTTTTTAAGAAAATACAATACGCAAGAATAACATTAGTTATAATTGATAGTAAAGCCTGTTCAAATCCTGAACAGGCTTTTTTGTTTTTAATTGTAAAACCTGATGTTTGTGAATTCAAAATTTAAACCAGTGTTTAGAGTTGTTTTGAAGGTTTTTAGGGTGTTATTTTTGTAGGAATTTTTACGAGTCTGTTTTTGGGTTTGATATTTTTTTATAGGAACTCATTTCTGATTGCTTTTTTGTTTTAAATTTTAGTACCCCTGTTTTTTATAGGGGTATTTGTTTTTAGTATTTGTTTTTGGTTTGATTTTTTAAATTTTTTTATAAGTATTTTTGGTGTAATGGTGTTTTTTGTGTCTTGTTTGCGTAAAAATGGGTTATTAAATTTTCAAAAATAAATCGGTATTAATGTCAAATCACGATTATTGATAAATTAATTTTTGTAATCCGTAATTCTTTCCGGAAAACATCAAAAAAATAGATTTCGATTCTTCTACTGATACAAAAGTTAATAAATTCGCTAATGAAAATGAAGAGGTTTTAGGGGAGAATAAGAGGTTTTTGAAATGACTTATACTATAAAATAGATATATAAAAGATTAACTAACCAAAATCAATTAATAACTAAAAACCAATTAAAACATGAAAAAAGTATTACACATTTTTGCCGCGATGTTAACCAGCTCTTTTGCTTTCGCCCAAGATGATACTGAAACTAAAGTTTCGCCAGCAACAACCTGGAGCGGATCAGCAGATGCTTATTATAAATATGATTTTTCTAAACAAATGAACGGATTGACGAGCTTTACCAACTCTCAGGATTCATTTGAATTAGGAATGGCTTCAGTTCAGGCCGGTCATACTTTTGGGAAAGCGTCTGTTTTTGTAGACTTAGGATTCGGAAAAAGAGCAGGTGAATTTTCATACAATGAAACAACAGATAAAGATATTTATTCAAAATTTTTAATTAAACAAATGTTCTTTACCTATCAAATTACGGATAAATTTAAAGTAGTAGCGGGTAGTTTCGGGACACACATTGGCTATGAAGTGGTAGACGCTATAGGAAATAAAAACTACAGTATGTCTTATGCATTTTCATACGGACCGTTCTTTAATACGGGGGTAAAAGCACAATATACATCAGGAAAATTTACCGCTATGTTTGGTGTCACAAATCCTACTGATTTTAAATCAGCAATGGATGCACATTCTAATCAAAAAACATATATAGGACAAGTTGGGTATGTGGGAGAAACAGGAAGTGCTTACTTGAATTTTACATCAGGCAGTAGTAATCCGTCATCATTAGATAACAAAACGCAGTTTGATTTAGTTGCTTCAAAAACATTAAGTGATAACTTTGCACTTGGATTTAATGCAACCTATGCTAAAACTAAAAATGATATTTCAAGTGCAGATGATGGAGAGTGGTTTTCATTAGTTGGATATGCTAATTATACCTTCAAACCGTCTTTGAGTTTAGCATACAGAATGGAATATTTTGATGCAAAAGATGCGGCAGCAAGTTTAGGAACAGTTGCAGGAACAAATGTTTTTGCAAACACAGTTTCATTAAATTATAAAGTTGGAAAACTAACAATAATTCCTGAGCTTAGATACGATGCAGCATCAGAAGATGTTTTTCTGGACAAAGATGCTAACCCAACAGGAGGATCATTCTTCGGGTTAATTGCTACAACATACTCTTTCTAGAGATAAAGATTGATATTTTTTTTTTTTTGGAGCTGTCGAGATATATTAATGTTTCGGCAGCTTTTTTATTTGAATTATTTAATTTTTTTAAGCAAAGTTTAGATGCATACTATAAAATGAGTATTGCGTAGAGATGCACTGCAGTGCATCTTTTTTTTTGCCACAGATTTTAATGATTTAAAAAGATTTTTTTAGCCACGAATTGCACGAATTTTCACAAATTTTTTATGCTCATTCTATAAACTCATTTTATAAGCTACATCTAAATTTACATGAAACAAATTCGAGAAAATTTGTGCAATTCGTGGCAACCTTATTACAACCCGTAGAATGTACAGCAGCACCTCTTTTATAATTATAGACTATTGTTTACACGTAAATAAAACAAGAATTAGGTATAAAAAAAACGCATTTCCGGAAATCCAAAAATGCGTTTGTTATATTTTATGTCAGCTATTTTACTGAATTTGTTTCTTGTAAATCGAGTAAATGGTATCAATTGTTTTTCGATCTAAAACAGATGTTACATCAGTTTGAATATAATGTAATTTGAATGCCATAATAGCAGCCGAAAGATTTTTAGTGTTATAACCAATAATTCTCAAAGCCGGTTCAATTTTAAAGTCAAATGGAGCTTCTTCAAGAACTTCGTCTGGCCAGATTCCAAATCCTTTCTCAGCAAGAGTTTTCCATGGAAATAAAGCGCTTGGATCTTGTTTTCTGCCCGGAGCAATATCCGAATGACCTATAATGTTTTGTGTCGGGATATTGTAGTCCTTTTTCAATTTTGTCAAAAGCGCAACCAAACTGCTAATTTGTGCTTCAGTAAAAGGTTTGAATCCATTATTGTCAAGCTCAATCCCAATAGAACAAGAATTTAAATCAGTATTTTTTCCCCAAGTAGATGCGCCAGCGTGCCAGGCTCTTAAATAGTCATTCAACATCTGAACCACTTTTCCATTTTCAGAGATCACATAATGAGCACTTACCTGAGTTTTAATCTTGGTAAAAGTCTTAATAGTTTGTTGTATAGAATCTTGTGCAGTATGGTGCAGGATAATAAAACTAGGTTTTCTTAAGTTAAAATTTACCGTTCCTATCCATTCCGTATTTATGCCGTTTAGCAAAGCCGTTGATCCTGTTTTTGAAAGCGTATCTTTTACAATACCAAGTTGCTGCGCATAAGTAGTGTCAATAATAACAGGACTTACTGATGGAATTGGTTGCGGATCTTTGCTTGTAATTTGATTTTCTAAAGTTTTAAGCTGTTGATCGTAAACTTTTTCAGTTTTTTTATAAGGATTTGTAGAGCAAGAAGTAATAATAATTGCTAAAATCAGGTAACAAAAATGTTTTTTTGACATGTTTACTTAGATTTTTAAGATGAGGTTCAAACAATTATTCTTCAATTTTTGTTGCTTCCGTATCTTCTTTAACTTCTTTTGCGTCTTTAGTATCTTTTTTCTTTTTTGATTTTGTTTTTTTGACTTCTTTAAAATTAGCCATAAAAGCAGTGTACTTTTCTATTTGGTCAGGGTTTAAAAATGCCGTTACTTTTTTAGTAGTACTTTCTCTTAGAGCTTTAATTTGTTCAATTTTTTGATCCTGACTACTGCTCTCATTTTTCAAAAGAATTCCTTGTTCTCTTAAACTGTCTGTGAAAACGTTTGTAATTGCAATTACTTGAAGTTCATCAAGATTTACTTCCGGTTTCATTTGTTCTACAATTTTACCAGCCGTTTCTTCTACAGGAATTTCTTTAGGTTTACTTTGTCCTTGTGACTGCTGCCCCGGAACCATACTTCTGTTCATTCCGCTTCTTCCGTAACCGCCGCCGCCATAACCGCCACCACCATAACCGCCACCTCCGTAACCATTATTATATCCATTTCCGTATTGAGCGGAAACAGAATTGAAACAGAATATGGTAAAAACCAAAAGGAAAAAAGATTGTATAAGTTTCATAATAATGTTTTTATCTAAAATTGATAATTGTTTAGCGTAAATTTAAGCAGGTTCTCCGTATAAATCAAATTCTGTAGCCTCAATTATTCGTATATTAACAAATTCGCCAGTTTTTACATAATGTTTCGATGCGTCGATCAAAACTTCGTTATCAACATCCGGACTATCAAACTCAGTTCTACCTACAAAATGAGCACCTTCTTTTCTGTCAATAATACATTTGTATACTTGTCCTACTTTTTCCTGATTTAAATCCCATGAAATTTGAGATTGTAATTCCATGATTTCGTTTGCTCTCGCTTGTTTAACATCAGCCGGAACATCATCTTCCAACAAATAAGCATGAGTATTTTCTTCATGAGAATAAGCGAAACATCCCATTCTGTCAAATTTCATTTCCTGAACGAAATCTTTCAAAATTTCAAAATCTTCCTGAGTTTCACCCGGATATCCAACAATCAAAGTAGTTCTAATTGCCATTCCCGGAACTGCAGCTCTAAAATCTTTCAATAATTGAGTCGTTTTAGCCTGAGTAGTACCACGACGCATAGATTTCAAAATAGAATCAGAAATATGCTGCAATGGAATATCTATATAATTACAGATTTTAGGTTCACGTTTCATTAATTCCAGAACATCCATTGGGAAACCGGTAGGGTAGGCATAATGCAAACGAATCCATTCGATACCTTCTACTTTTGCTAATTCTTCAAGAAGTTCAGCAAGATTTCTCTTTTTATAAATGTCAAGACCATAATAAGTTAAATCCTGAGCGATTAAGATTAACTCTTTAACCCCATTTTTAGCTAAGCCTTGCGCTTCTTTAACCAGTTTTTCAATTGGTTGCGAAACGTGAGAACCTCTCATTAACGGAATTGCACAAAAACTACAAGGTCTGTCGCAACCTTCAGCAATTTTTAAGTAAGCATAATTTTTAGGAGTTGTAGTCAAACGCTCTCCTAATAATTCATGTTTATAATCAGCACCTAATGCTTTCAATAATTGAGGTAATTCAGTTGTACCAAAATACTGATCTACATTTGGGATTTCTTTTTCTAAATCTGGTCTGTAACGTTCAGATAAACATCCTGTAACAAAAACCTTATCAACTAATCCTTTGTCTTTTTTATCTGCGTATTCCAAAATCATATTTACTGATTCCGCTTTAGCATTGTCAATAAAACCACAAGTGTTGATTACGATAATGTTTCCTTCCTCTGCAGCTGGTGCCTCATGTTGAACTTCTTTTCCGTTTGCACGAAGTTGTCCCATCAACACTTCACTGTCATATACATTTTTCGAACACCCAAGAGTGATTACGTTAATTTTGTTCTTTTTTAAAGACTTGGTTCTCATACTTTTATAAATTGGAGTGCAAAATTACACTTTTTTATTCAAACACCGCTTGTTTCCGTTTCTTTTAGATGTTTTTTATGAAGCTTCCCGATAGCTATCGGGACTGCCTGTTCGTTATATCTTTTCATCCGCTGCGGCGGATAAAAAGGATGTCACTCCCATCAGGGCTAAAAAAAAATCCGCCAAGTAACACCTGACGGAAATTTCCATGCATCTATTTATTCTTAATTACAATTCAAATAATAAAGTAAGTGTTACATTGTTTAGTCTCGAAGTAATGTTCGCGCCATCTGTAAATCCTCTGTCAAAAAATCCCTGATTTGATTTTCTTTCCATATAAGAATATGCTAAATCTAATTTAGTAGCTCCAAAATTATATCCTAAACCTCCAGAGTAGCTGGTTAAGTCTCCAATTGTTGTTTTGTTTTTATACGGACTTCCTTCAAAACGGTAACCTCCACGAAGACTCAATTGATTTATTTTGTATTCTGCACCAACTCTTAATTCTTCATTACTGGTTAATTGATTACTGATGTCGCTGTTAACGCCTCTAAAATCACTTGTAGGTTTGAATTTGGTGTTTCCGTAATCTTTAATAGCATAATCAACACTAATTAAACCTGATTTTCCAAATACATAAGCAGCGCTAAAAGTTGTTTTTCCTGGAGTTTGTAAAGTGTAAGCTTCATAAACATTTACAACATTTGGATTTACGGCTTTGTTAATAGGTTGACCTCCGTTAGCTTGTCTTGTTGTGTTTAAACTTTGAGAAAGTTCGTCATAGAGTTCATACCAGGTGTTTGACTCATAAGCTAAACCAAGTCTGAATGCTTCGGTAACTTTAGCAATGGCACCTAGTTGAAAAGAAAAACCATTTCCGTAAGTATATAAGTCATTATTGAAACGTAATTTTGAGATGGTTTCAGTTGGTTCAAGTGGGTTACTATTGTCTTCGTAAAAACTTGATGATCTTCTGTAGTCAAGAATATGAACATTTAGGTTTGCTCCTAAATATAGTCTGTCTTTATATGACATTGAAATATTAAAGCTTGCTTTACTGTTGTAGCCGCTCGTATGAATTTCGTTTTCCTGATAGTAATTGCCACCGGTAGGAACATTAGTTGTGTAAGTGCTGTTAGGATTATTTTGATCAGCAGCGTTTATTACAAATCCTTGATAGCCCAGCATTGCTTGTTGGGCAGAGAAACCTGACAGTCTTGGATATTGCCCATTGGGTAGATTTGATCCTAGAAAACGATATAAGTCAGTTATTGATTCATTATTAGCTAAATTGACAAATTCCTGTGGCACAGGAGTCTTTCCATTACCATAATTCGCATAATCTAAAAAATATTTGTCTATAGAGTTTGTCGGATTCGTTCCTGCTGAAAAAACACTGTTATTGAAGTTTTTTGTGTTTTCATAAGTTG
Source organism: uncultured Flavobacterium sp. (assembly GCF_963422545.1). Classification (NCBI taxonomy): domain Bacteria; kingdom Pseudomonadati; phylum Bacteroidota; class Flavobacteriia; order Flavobacteriales; family Flavobacteriaceae; genus Flavobacterium; species uncultured Flavobacterium sp. Next base: position 279,307 of record NZ_OY730238.1, on the reverse strand, counting down.
CTCCAATAGCAATTTTGTTCCAATTGTTATTTGGGTTGTGATCGTGAAAAATAAAAACACCACCAGCTTGGTTCAATATAAATGAATTGTCTTTGTCATTGGTTTGAGTGCCAAAATAGTTAGAGTTGTTTTTTGTAGATTGATTACTAAAAGTTATTCCAACCTGATTATTGTTGAATATGGCAGATCCCGCAGGATTGACAGTTATAGAAGATAAATCCCCTCCAACAGCTCCAAAAGCACCGCTCATGGCTCTAAATCTTGCTGTTCCGGTTATGTTGTCTTGTGCATAGCGAATAGCATCAGATACTTCTTGGGAGTGTGAGACGCTGACAGTTAGTCCTGTAATTAGTAGGAAGAATATTTTTTTCATTTGGATGAGTTTTAGTTTGATTTTTCGATGGGTGAAACGTAGTGGAAGAAATTATCTTCTTCCGCCACCGCCTCCACCACCGTACGATCTTCCGCCGCCACCGCCACCGCCGCCAGATGATGATCTCATGCTTCCGCCACCGCCGCTATTCATAGAGCGAGATGGACTTGAGCTAGGAGAGTAGCTTCTTGATGGACTGCTGTTGTTATTGTAGTTGTAGCTTCTTGATGGGCTGCTGTTATTGTTATTGTAGTTGTAGCTTCTGTTTGTGTTTACATTGCCACCAGATCTTCTGTTACTATAATCAGTACTATTATATTGAGTACTTGAGCCTCTTCTGTCTGTAAAACTTGGACTGGTAGAGTTGTATGTTCTTCCGTTTACAGAAGAACTTCTTCTAAAATCAGTATAACCGTTTGATCTGTTTGAGGTATAGTCTCCTCTTCTGTTTGTTGTGTAATTTCTGTTTGTGCTATAAATGCCTCTATTGCTATAGTTTCTGTTATAGTCATAATTTCTTCCACCATAATAACCTGCAGATCCTCTTCTTCCATAGTTGTAAGAGTAGTTGTTGTAGTAGTAAGGTCTATAGTATCCAGGGTATCCTGAGTATCCCCAACCTGAATAACCCCAACCTGATCCCCAGTAGTTTGGATAACCCCAGTAACCTCCGTAGCCCCAATAACCTCCATAACCCCATCCGTAATAAGGGTATCCAAATCCGAATCCTATTGACCAGGTTGGATTAGAATAAACATTAACGGATACTTCAGAGTTACTGCTTCCCCAAGCTGGGTAAGCTTTAGCGGTCGTAGTTTGAGTACTGTCAGTCTCAGCATAATTACCATAAGTATCGACATCTGTAAAGATTTCAGTAGGTTGATTATCATCTTGTAATGATCTAAAGTAATCTTTATATTGATTGTTGGTATTGTTGGTGCTGGTTTGAGCATACGTTCTGCGTGAACTGCCATATACACCGTCATTATCTTGGTATGATGTATTTTGGTAAGAACCACACGATGCCAGTAGAAAACTCAATAATCCAATTAAGTAAAAATGACTTGAGTTTTGGCGAAGAGTAATAGAAGTTTTCATAATCTGTCGTGTTTTTTATTGTTGCACATTACAAAAATAGTTAGTTTTGTCAAACTATTTAGTTAAAATTAATAAAACAAAATTTGTGCCAAACTATTCAATATGAGTAAGAACCTCACTACAAGATCAGAAGATTATTCGAAATGGTATAATGAACTGGTTGTAAAAGCAGATCTAGCCGAAAACTCAGGAGTTAGAGGATGTATGGTTATTAAGCCGTACGGATATGCTATTTGGGAAAAAATGCAGGCGGAGTTAGATAGAATGTTTAAAGAAACAGGACATCAGAATGCATACTTTCCGTTATTCGTGCCTAAAAGCATGTTTGAGGCGGAAGAAAAAAATGCAGAAGGATTTGCAAAAGAATGTGCTATTGTAACGCATTATAGATTAAAAAATGATCCGGATAAACCCGGAAAACTTATGGTTGATCCAAATGCTAAGTTAGAGGAAGAACTTATTGTTCGTCCAACAAGTGAGGCAATTATTTGGTCTACATATAAAGGATGGGTACAGTCATATAGAGATTTGCCTTTATTGATTAATCAATGGGCAAATGTGGTACGTTGGGAAATGCGTACACGTTTGTTTTTACGTACTGCAGAGTTTTTATGGCAAGAAGGACATACGGCTCATGCTACAAAAGCTGAAGCAATTGAGGAATCTGAAAAAATGATGAATGTTTATGCTGATTTTGTTCAGAACTTTATGGCTATTCCGGTTGTAAAAGGAACTAAGACAGAATCAGAACGTTTTGCCGGTGCTGATGAAACGTATTGTATTGAAGCTTTAATGCAAGACGGAAAAGCGCTACAAGCAGGAACGTCTCACTTTTTAGGACAAAACTTCGCGAAAGCATTTGATGTGAAGTTTGCAAATGCAGAAGGAAAGCAGGAGCACGTTTGGGGAACTTCTTGGGGGGTTTCTACCCGTTTGATGGGAGCGTTGGTTATGACGCATTCAGATGATCAGGGATTGGTGTTGCCTCCTAATTTAGCGCCAATACAAGTTGTGATTGTTCCTATTTATAAAACAGATGAGCAATTAGCAGAGATTACTGCTGCAGTTAATGATTTGACGGCAAAACTTAGAAAACTGAAGATTTCGGTTAAATATGACGACAGAACAACTCAAAAACCAGGATTCAAATTTGCTGAATGGGAGTTAAAAGGAGTTCCTGTTAGAATTGCTGTTGGACCAAAAGATTTAGAAAACGGAACTTTTGAGGTTGCCAGACGTGATACATTGACAAAAGAAGTTGTTTCTGGTGAAGGAATTGTAAATTATATAAATGACTTGTTAGAACAGATTCAGGCGGATTTATTTAACAAAGCATTAGACTATCGTAATACTCATGTTACGGAAGTAAATAGTTTTGAGGAATTTAAAGAAGTTTTAGAAGGTAAAGGTGGGTTTTTATCTGCACATTGGGATGGAACTGCTGCTACCGAAGAAAAGATAAAAGATTTGACAAAAGCAACGATTCGTTGCATTCCTTTGGATGCTGTTGAAGAGGCTGGAACCTGTGTGTTTACTGGGAATCCGTCTTCAAGAAGAGTGTTGTTTGCAAAGGCTTATTAATTTTTTTTAATTTTTTTTGCATCAGGTATTGTACATCTTAAAAATAGTTGTATTTTTGCATCCGCATTAGAGAAGCAGGCCCGTTCGTCTATCGGTTAGGACGCATGGTTTTCATCCATGTAAGAGCGGTTCGATTCCGCTACGGGCTACTACTTTTACTGCGAAAATGTTCTTGAAATACTTAGAATTAAAATGGCCCGTTCGTCTATCGGTTAGGACGCATGGTTTTCATCCATGTAAGAGCGGTTCGATTCCGCTACGGGCTACAATAATACCTCTATATTTAATATAGAAAAACTTAGACAATATTGGTCTGTTCGTCTAGGGGTTAGGACTCCAGGCTTTCGTCCTGGTAACAGGGGTTCGATTCCCTTACAGACTACAAAAATTAGTTGTGAATAAGTTTTGTAAAATAAAGATTGGTGTCTCGATTTTTGTTTTATTAGTTAAAACCAAAGTGATTGTTTTGCAATTGTGGGAGGTTTTTCTTTTTTAACTAGTACTTATAATAATTATTACATCTAAAAAATTAAAACAAAATGGCAAATCATAAGTCAGCATTAAAAAGAATCAGAAGTAACGAAAAAAGAAGAGTTCTTAACAGATATCAGCATAAAACTACTCGTAATGCTATTAAAGCGTTAAGATTAGCTACTGATAAAGCTGATGCTTCTTCTAAATTATCAACTGTAATTTCTATGATTGATAAATTAGCTAAAAAGAACATCATTCATGATAATAAAGCTTCTAACTTGAAGTCTAAATTAACTAAACATGTTGCTAAATTGTAATTAATTACAATTTCCTAAAGATATAAAAAGTCCTCTTTAAGAGGACTTTTCTTGTTTATATATTAAGGGTAAATTCCAAATAAAAAATTCCAAATTCCAATGTTTGATACTTGATTAAGTTAAGCGATCAGTATTGGAATTTGGAATTTTTTATTTGGAATTTATTCCTGAAAAGAATTAAATATCAATTTTCTTCTTAAGGTACTCCAGCATTGGCTGTGTAATGGGTTTTGAAAGGAAATCAATTATTATTGGATATTTTTTTGCTTTAGCCAAATCGTCCGGATCGATCGTAGAAGATAAAACAATGACATTGGCAGTTTTGTTGAATTCGGCGTAGTCTGACGAAGTAAAATGGTCAAGAAACTCCCAACCTCCCATAACCGGCATGTTTAAGTCCAGAAAAATCAATTCAGGTTTTCTGTTGACTTTGTTTCTGTTGTTGGTGTATTTTAAAGTGTTGAAGTGATGAAGCGCTTCTTCTCCGTTTTGAGCAGTAATAATTTCATTCGAAAATTCGGATTTTGCAATTACTTTTTTGCATAACATCAACGTGATAGGGTCATCGTCAATGCACAGAATTTGCTCGAGCATGATTTTAATTTTTAAATGTTATTGTAAACGTGGTGCCTTTGTTAACCTCACTGTCGATGCTGATTGTTCCTCCCATGGTTTCAACCTGTGACTTTACAAGATACAAACCAAGTCCCTTGCTGTCTGGATAATTATGGAATCTTTGATATAGCCCGAAAACTTTATCGCGATTTCTTTCTAAATCAATTCCAATTCCGTTGTCTTTAAAAGTTAATATTGCTTTGTGATCTATTTGTTCGGCGGTAATAGAAATTTTTAATTTTCTATTCTCGGACTTATACTTTATTGAATTAGTAAGCAAATTTAGTAAAATGCTTTCGATATAAGCTTTGTTTGTGTTTAATAATGGAACCCGATCAAATTTGAGCTTAATAATTGGTTTGTGTAATTCGATTTGAAAAGACAATTGGCTAAATACATTTTCGAAGACTTCTTTCAAAGAAACTTCTTCTTTTTGCATAGAAGGATTGTCTTTAATGATAATTACTTTTACCAGGTCATTTATGGTTTCGTTTAATAAATGTGTTGATTTGTTAAAACCAGCTAAAATTTCTTCAAGTTCTTCGTTTTCTATCGGAATATCTTCGATAAGATTTAAAAGCCCTATAAGATTAGACAATGGGGCTCTTAAGTTGTGCGATGTAATATAGGAGAACTGTTTTAAGTCTTTATTGTTTTGTGTTAGTTCTCTAATTAAATGTTCTTTTTCTGTTTCTAGTTTCTTTTCGTCTGTAATGTCTCTTTGTATCGAGATCCAGTGTGTAATGATGCCTTCGCTATTAAAAATTGGAATCATAGAGAATCGTACCCAGAATTCTTCTTTTTTCTTGGTGTAGCTAATCGTTTCTATTAAACATTCTTCTTCATTTTTTATAGCTCTTAGAAGTTTTTTTAATTCTTCTGAATCTGATTTAGGTCCTTTGAAAATATTTGGAGATTTTCCAATAATTTCATTAGACTGATATCCTGACATTTGTGAAAATGCCGGATTGACATATACTATTTTAGGTATTTTGCGATCTGCAGAATTTGCTTCTGTAATTAAAATAGAATCCTTAGATTGTGTAATTACGGTTTCTAAAAGCTTTAATCGTTGTTCTTCTTCTTTTTGTTTGGTAATATCCTGAATGGCTCCAATCATTCTGATCGCCCTTCCGTTTTCATCTTTTAATAAAAATCCTCTGTCTAAAACATATTTATAAGTTCCGTCTGCACATCTAAATCGATATTGATCTTGCCATTTCTCTGTTTTTTGCTCGATAAAAGAGTACAGTTTAATAGACATTCTGATACTGTCTTCAGGGTGAATTTTATCAAACCACCATTTCGAAGTCTTTCCAACTTCGGCTGGATTATAACCAAAAACTCCTTCGATTCCTTTGTTCCAGTTTATACTGTCTTCCTGAATTTTCCAATCCCAAATTGTGTCGCTTGTTGCTTTTGCTACAATGTCATATTTTTCGTTTGATTCTTTAATTTCTTCATTTGTATGTTTTAATTTTTTGAAAACTGCAATATTTTTTTTCTCATTTTTAGATAGTATGTAATTGAAAAATAGAGCAGTAGTTAATATGAAAAAAACGTCTTTAAGGAAAAAAACTAAATAATATTCAGTCTTAGAAAAGTAAGTAGTAAGTATTTTATGACAGACAATCGCCATAAATAACGATATGATAATATAGACTAGAGTAATTTGGATAGTTTTACTTTTCATTACTCAAATATAGTTAAATTAAGTATAATTAAACAACAAGAAAAGTTCAATTTGCACTTAAATTAATACTGATTTTAACGAACTAATTACTTGTATATACGCAAACTATCCTAGAAACGTTTTTTATATCAAAATAAAGTGTACCTTTGCACCCATTAAAAATCACAGATGGAATCTATTAGAAACATTGCAATTATTGCCCACGTCGATCACGGTAAAACCACTTTGGTTGATAAAATTATGTATCACTGTCAATTATTTCGTGACAACGAAAACACAGGTGATTTAATTCTTGATAATAACGATTTAGAGCGTGAGAGAGGTATTACTATTACTTCTAAAAACGTATCAGTTCAATATAAAGGAACAAAGATCAATATTATTGACACTCCTGGCCACGCGGATTTTGGAGGTGAAGTAGAACGTGTATTGAACATGGCCGATGGTGTATGTTTGCTAGTCGATGCTTTTGAAGGTCCAATGCCACAAACTCGTTTTGTATTACAAAAAGCTATTGACTTAGGTCTTAAACCATGTGTAGTTATCAATAAAGTTGATAAAGAAAACTGTACTCCTGAAGAAGTTCATGAAAAAGTTTTTGACTTAATGTTTGAATTAGGTGCTGAAGAATGGCAGTTGGATTTCCCAACAGTTTATGGTTCTGCTAAAAATAACTGGATGTCTGATCATTGGGAAAACGTAACTGATAATGTTGAAGCATTATTAGATATGGTTGTTGAAAATGTACCAGCTCCTAAAGTTTCTGAAGGAACACCACAAATGTTGATTACATCTTTAGACTTCTCAGCTTTTACAGGTCGTATCGCTATTGGTCGTCTTGAAAGAGGAGTTCTTAAAGAAGGTATGCCAATCTCATTAGTAAAAAGAGATGGTACTGTATCTAAATCTCGTATCAAAGAACTTCATACTTTTGAAGGACTTGGTCGTAAAAAAGTACAAGAAGTTGTTGCTGGAGATATTTGTGCAATCATTGGAGTTGAAGGTTTTGAAATTGGTGATACTATCGCTGATTTTGAAAATCCAGAAGGTCTAAAAACGATTGACATCGATGAGCCTACAATGAGTATGTTGTTTACAATTAACGATTCACCATTCTTTGGTAAAGAAGGTAAATTTGTAACTTCTCGTCATATTAGAGAAAGATTGACAAAAGAATTAGAGAAAAACTTAGCGATGAAGTTAGGTGAAACTGATTCTGCTGATAAATTCATGGTTTTTGGTCGTGGAGTACTTCACTTATCTGTTCTTATTGAAACAATGAGAAGAGAAGGTTATGAGTTACAAATCGGTCAACCACAAGTTATCATCAAAGAAGTTGATGGTAAAAAATGTGAGCCAATTGAGGAATTGACAATCGATTTACCAGAATCACTTTCAGGTAGAGCGGTAGAGTTTGTTACTTTGCGTAAAGGTGAAATGTTGAGTATGGAAACTAAAGGGGAGCGTATGATTGTAAAATTTAATATTCCATCACGTGGAATTATTGGATTACGTAACCAATTGCTTACTGCAACAGCTGGTGAGGCTATTATGGCACACCGTTTCATTGGATATGAGCCTTACAAAGGTGAAATCGCCGGACGTAACAAAGGTTCATTGATTTCTATGGAAAAAGGAAAAGCTATTCCTTATTCTATCGATAAATTGCAAGATCGTGGTAAGTTTTTTGTTGAACCAAATACTGAAATTTACGAAGGTCAGGTAATTGGAGAAAACTCTCGTGCTGATGATATGTGTGTAAACGTAACGAAAGAGAAAAAACAATCTAACGTTCGTTCTTCTGGAAATGATGAAAAAGCGAGAATCATCCCTCCAATCATTTTCTCTCTTGAAGAAGCTTTAGAGTACATTCAAAAAGATGAATATGTAGAGGTTACACCAAAATCTATTCGTTTGAGAAAAATCTATTTGACAGAAACTGATAGAAAAAGATTTAAAATCTAATAAGATTTAAATTTCAATATAGAAATCCCAAATTCCAATTAAGGAGTTTGGGATTTTTTTTTTGATTGAAAAAATGAGAATTTGGAATTTGGAGTTTAAAATTTGGAATTTGCAACACATTATCAAGTATTGGAATTTGGAATTTCAAGATTGGAATTTCTTTTCTTTTTATCTTTTAAGGCTAAAATGCCCTTTTGCTTCCCGTCCGTCTTCTAGTTTAATAGTAAACCAATAGTCAGATGCAGGCATTGGTTCCTTAATATAAGTTCCGTCCCATCCTTCTCCAAAAGGAGACAATTGTTTTAATAACTTTCCGTAACGGTCATAAATATATATTACAGCATTTTTATAAATAGGATCATTTATTCCTGTAAAATTCCAATAGTCGTTGTAACCATCATTGTTTGGTGTGAAATATTTTGGAGCATTTAGAACGGCAAAGCTTTTGGCTATTCTTCCGCAGCCATTGATATTTTCAATAATTAATTCATGAAAACCTCCGGGAATATTTTCAAAAACTCCTGAATTTTGAAATTCACTATAGGTTCCGTTCTGAAAATGAATCCTATATTGATAATCTTCCGGATTCTGTACATCTGCAATTACTTCATTTAAAGTATTTAAATCATTTACTTCTATTTCATTTAGAACTGGGGAACGGGATAATTTTACAGGATGATTTGAAGTTGCGGGACATCCGGATTTATTTTGGATTGTAAGAGTGTAATTTCCTTCTTCCTTAACCGTAATAGATGGTGTTGTAGCTCCATTTGACCATGAATAGGTATAATCATCAGGTTGAGATAATGGCGGGTTAGGTTCTAAAAGGACAGCTGTATTTGATCCGGATTCGCAAATTATTTTTTGTTGAGCATCTATTAAAACCGGAACTGGTTCAACGACAAGTTCAAATTTTCCATTCCCATAACATCCGTCACTATTTTCAGCTCTTATATATACTGTTTTGGAGTTTGTCGTTACAGTGTTTTTTATTTCATTTAATGATAATGAAGCGTCATTTTCGCTATTGTAAAAGAATAATCTAACATCAGCAGGTAAATTCAATTCAGTTTTAATAAGCTGTTTTTTTTCTTCTAAATCAAATGCAGCTTTTCCATCTCCTAAATCACATTTATGGAGATCTTCTGGTAGGATTGAATTAGACGGATTTGCTTGCAGAATTACCGTTGCAATACTATAACAAGATGAGTTTTGCTGACTTATTTTTGCATAAAGTACTTCTTTTGGAACTGTGTTTTTGTAAATAGGATTTAAAGAGGAGGTATCATTAACATCTGTCTCGGCTTCATTTTTGGTGTGATAATAAAATACCTTATAATTGCTATTTCCTAATGTGATTGCTTCATTTGCAACAGAAAGATTAAAGGTTGCCAATCCGTCCAGTGAATTGCCATCCTGAGTGTCACACTGAATCAATTTGTAAGGTGTTGTAATTACAGTTGGTTTATCGAAAATAGTTATCGTTTTTTCTAACGATTCTCTGTTTTCTCCATTTACTGTTTTTATTAATGTTACCTTATAATCCCCAGCTGTTGCATAAGTGTGATAAGCATCTTTATTGTTAGAAGTACTTCCGTCACCAAAGTCCCATAATACACTATCGATTGTTTCTGTAGAATTAATGTAAAAATGTGTTGATTGTCCCAAACAATTGAATTCGTAATCAAAAGTATATAAAAATAAAGAGGTGATAAAAGGCGGAAGTCCCAGTTGTGAAGTTCTGCTTTTTAGATCAATTTTATTTTGAATAAAATTACAATTAATCCCATCAGACTCAGGATTATTGATTACTGATATCTTTGTGATATTATTATCTGTAAGCGAATAACCTGATCTGTAAATTTTTTCATCAATGGCAAGCTGAAGCGCTCCTGCAACATAATTAGAAGAGTTTATGATTTGCATTGAGCTTACAATATCAGCTTTTTTCAGGTCAAATTGTATTAGTGCGCTCCCTACAGAGGCCCCACGCACATCATACGTGTTGTAAGTCATGTATAGTTTTGCTGATTTTGCAGAAAATTCTATTCCATAAGGATCAATCTTATTATAAAGCAGAGTTTCATCACTTACAATACCAGTATCAGCATCAAAATTATAAAGATATACATTTCCGGTATTTCGCTTTATCTGGCCATTTGCATTCAGGTCATTTGAAGTTTTTGTAGACATGTTAGCGATTGCAATTTTTTTTCCATTAGGAGATGCTTTTAAATAGCCAATCGCATTAGAATTGTAACCGCCTAACGGCATGTCCTGTGAAGTTATTGTTTTAACTGGAGTTTGATCGACTCCATTTGTACTTACTTTAAAGCTATAAAAAGTATTTCTGAAATGAGTTACAACCCAGAAGGAAAGACCATCACTGTGTTGTACGGCGGTAATTTTTTCTGAGCATTTAAACTTTACATCTTCGGCATTATTTACATCATATGTAATAAGAGGAATATTCTTTTCAGAAGAAACAATATCTCCTAATCCATTGTTTAATCTTAAATCGACTACAGAATAATTTAAGCCGCTATTTGGAGGAGATTCATCATTTGTTGGATTAGCATCTACATTTGCCGGATTGGGTTCGTCTACCGTAAAAATGTAATATAGATTTGGATCTTTCGGTTTAGGAACTATAATTGCAGATTGTGTACTTGATCGATGTCCTAAAAGCCCTGTTCCGTTGGGCATTACCTTATGGCTTTTGTCATAAACAATTGAGCCGTCAGTATAAAAAAGTAAGTTTCCGTATTTATCAGAAATGGTAGCGCAACCTTCATTAGTAAAAAGTTTTCCGTTGGTTAAAGCAACGGGGTTTCCGGAATTGAAATCTAATCCTGCTCCAAATCCAAAATACCAGATTGCAGCTTCTTTTTGTGCAGAAACCGGTATTGCAAATAGCAAGGAAATGAACAATAATAACCGAATAGATTTCATATATTTCTCATTTATAGTCAAATATATAAAAACGTATAAGATTTATGAATTAAAATGTCACTTTATCTCTTTAAGCTAAAATGACCTTTAATACCAGTTCCGTTTTCAAGAATTAAAGTAAACCAATAATCATCTGATGGAAGTTGCTGGTTATTATAATTTCCGTTCCATCCTGAGCTGTTTTGGTCCATTTGTTTTAATAATTTTCCGTAACGGTCAAAAATAGATACTTTATAAGCAGGAAGCTGATCGAAGTCTTTAATAAACCATAAGTCATTGTAGCCATCTCCGTTAGGCGTAAAAAATCTTGGATAATCTAAAACATAGAATACAAATGCGCCAGATATTCCGCATCCGTTTTTGTCTCTGGATGTAGCATTATATACGCCTGGTTTTACTCCTGTAAATAAAGGATTGTCCTGATAAGAAATTCCATCAATGGAGAATTCATAATTTCCAGCTCCGGTATATTCTATTAAAGCAGAGTTATCAGTTCCTGAAAAATCTTTAATAACTACACCAGTTATTGTTGCGGGTTCAGAAGCTATTACTTTGAACTTTTTAGTTTTCTCACAGACATTTGCATCTTTTACAGTAACAGAATAATCTCCTGCGGTACCAACGTCGATATGATTGTCAGTACTGCCCGTACTCCATGAATAACTACTAAAACCAGTTGCAACGCTTAATGTTGTAGTAGAACCTTTGCATAAAGTTTTGTATTCATCTTGAAAATTGGGCGGATCAAAAGTGTTTACAACAAGAGGTACAGATGTTACATCATAACAATCCGGTCCGTTAACAACCCTAACATAAATGGTCTGATTAAAAGCAGTTGTATTTTTAAAGAGATTTGGTAACTTATTTGTTTCTGTTAAAGCATCATTTTCAGTTAAAAAGTAATCGGCAACTAGTCCGCTTGGTAAACCTGCAAGAACTTGTGGAGTAACTTTTGATTCAAAATCAAATTGATAAAAACCGTCTTGTTTGTCATCTTTATCACAAGTTGCGATTGGGTTTTGATTAGGAAGTGTTGCAGTAGATATTTGCAATGTAACTTTGACAATTTTGTAGCAGCCGTATTTGTTTTCAATTCTGGCAAAAACAATTTGATTGTTTGCTTTGTTAGTATAATTTGCAGGGTTTGTTATAGGATTTGTTTTGTTTTGAGCATCAGCTAATGATTCATAATAACCATTGTTTGTAATCGTAGAAACATTGTTTTTGATGATATTATCGACTTTTGTTAAGTTGAAAACACTAATTCCATCTGTATTATTGTCGCATTGAATTAAGGGAGTATCCGTTGATAGAATTTCCGGAGCATATTCGATTTTGATTTCTCCAACTAAGCTACACGTAGAAGGAGTTAATGTAACTTCGACTCTATAAGTTCCCGCGTCTGTGGCAGTAATCGTTGGAGTAGTTGCAATTTGCACATTGTTTTTGAACCATTTGTATGAATAAGCTGGAGACAATTTTGGGTCTAATAGAAGTGTTTCTCCAAAGCACATAGGATTATTATTTGCTGAAGTTCTATCTTGTCCAAAAGTTATTTTAGAAGCAAAGCTGCCGGCTTGCAAAAATACAGCAGAATCATAGTATCTTTCACCGGCATCAGCAACAACAAGTTTTATGTGATATGTTTTTCCAGTTATCACATTTGTTTGTGCATTCATAATCACGGTTTGTCCGGCATAATTTACAGGGCTATTAATATTGTTTAAACCATTAAAATATGTCTGATTTGCTGCAGGACATCCAGGATAAGATCTATTAGCAGGGGGAGGGACTACTCCAGGTTCAATGTTTGGGCGAACACTTACGGAAGATACGGGTATAGTTGTACCCGGTAATACTGCAATGTTTTGATAAGGATTACTTGTTCCGGCTTCTTTGATTAAAAAAGCAAACCCATCTGAATATGTGCATGGAAAATCATACTGATATTCATTTGAAGCAAAAATATAGTTAAAACTTAAAATGTCAGTTAAAGCAACAAAATCAAGTTCTATAGATGTTGCGTTTATAGACTTAATCCCCAGTATTTGATTTAAATCCGAATCACCCAGCCAGTTTGGGCTTCCGCTACCCAAATTGCTAACATATGGGCCAATACCTTCTGTACTTGTTGAAGTTGTTAAAACAATTCCTTCTGAAAAAGGAAAACCACTTGTTCCGGCATTAAAATAGGCAAAACTATTTTTTCCGGGTGTAAAAGTATCTCCCTTTCCACTTGTGTTTGAAGCAGAAGCGCAAGAACTATTGACTAAAATATTTTCAATTAGTTCTTGCGGTGTTTTTTGATCATCAATAGTAATATATTGTGCATTCATTTTTACAGTGAAGCAACAGATAATTAAAATAAATAAAAAACTTTTTGTGTAATTCATAGTATAACAAATATACTATAAATCTCGATTTTTTAATAATTTGTAAGAAAAATACACGAATAGGAAAGTCCAGATTAAAACAATCAAAATTGAAAGGTAGTGAACGCCATAATCTTTAACGTTTTCCACACCCATTTGAGTGCCTATGCTTCTTACTACAGAAAGTCTTGAAAATGGTTCAATGATTAAGTTAGACATTGCTTCTAATGGAAGAAACTGCATGATATAATCACCTGTATTGCTGTTTGGGAAAATTTTAAAAGCCAAAAGACCTTTTAGAATTCCTTCAATTATACTCCAAACCAAAAGAAAACCTAAAGCAAAAGCCGAGCGTTTTACTAAAATTCCTAAAAATAAACAGAAAGAAAAGAAACCAATTAGTTTTACAAAAAATGCCAACAGATAATCTAAATTCATAAAAACAACGTCAAGTTCTGTATAAGATGAAAAGCTAAAACCTAACAATAAACTCATTACAAATACAAAAACTGTTGAGCATAATGCAAAAAGAACCACCGTCAGGAATTTTGATAAAATGAATTCTTTTTTGCTTAAACCGTCAATTAAATTTTGCTTTAATGTACCATAACTATATTCATTTGCCATCATGGAAACAATAACAATGGCAAGGAAAAATTTTAACCATGCTGCGATATAAGTATTGAAATGCCAGATATATGGAAAATTAAATATTCCCATTTCTGCCAAATGAAATTTAAAAGGACCAATGTCAAATTTTATCGATGCGATTAATGCAATAAACGAAAGTAAAATGAAATAGGTTAGTGTAAGTACTTTACTGGCTTTATTTTTCCAGATTTTTTGTAATTCTATAGATATAAGTCTGTTCATGGTTTAGTTAGATTTGATAGTAGCGTTTTTGGTTAATTCTAAAAATTGTGCTTCAAGACTGTTTTTACGTTTTACTAAATGACTCAAAGTGATTTCTTTAGAAAATAAATACGAGTTTAGTTCTGAAGCCGATAAATCTGATTTTAAATAAACCATGATTTTTCCATCTTCCTCCGTGATTCTATCCACAGATTCATGATTTTGTAAAACCAATTTCAGTGCTAAATTATCATTAGCCTGAAGTTCAAAGAAACCTTCATTGGCAGACATTCCATCAACTGAACCGGAATATAGAATTTCGCCTTTTCTTAAAACAATAACATCCGAACATACTTTTTCGACTTCGTCTAATAAATGCGAAGCCAATAAAATAGTTGTTCCCTGCGAAGCAATTTTTTTAATAATATCTCGAATCTGATGAATTCCCTGCGGATCTAAACCATTTGTAGGCTCATCTAAAATCAAAATTTCGGGATCATTTAAAAGTGCCGACGCAATGGCCAAACGTTGTTTCATTCCTAACGAAAAAGTACTGAATTTGCTGTCCTTTCTTTCTGTTAAGCCAACAAGATCCAGCTTTTCATTTATCTTAGAATAATTGATACTTTTTATTTTACAAACCAATTTCAGGTTTTCCTCGGCAGTCATGTAAGGGTAAAAGTTAGGTCTTTCTATAATTGCACCTACTTTTTTTAAGGCTTCGTGAGTTTGTATTTTTCCGTCAAACCAGCTGTAATTGCCCGAAGTTCTGTTTACAACATTCAATACAATTCCTAAAGTGGTTGATTTTCCACTTCCGTTTGGTCCTAAAATACCGTAAACACGGCCTTTTTGTATTTTAAAAGATACATCTTTTAAGGCTTGAATTCGGCCGTATCTTTTACTAAGATTCTCAATGGTAAGTATGGTTTCCAAATTTATTTCGGTTTTAGTTTTATGTATGACGATTCAATTTGCTTATTGTTACGCTAAATTCTAACTTTAAAATGAATTAATGTAAATTTGTATTAAAGATATTTAAAATGAGCGAACCTTTAATGGTTTTAAAAAAACCTTCTTATCCTTTAACGCAATCCCTTTTAAGTTATTTAGAACGATACGAACGCATCTCGAAAGTATCTGTGTTCTATGATGATTTATTGCGTTTTTCAGGTTCTATAAATGTATATGATAAAAATGAAACAGATACTTTATGGATTCGGGTTTACTATAGCGAGTTTGAAAGAAATGAGATCGATTTGAATCTGAAAAAAATATATTCACTTTTACATTCTGATGGAAATAGTGAAATTATTCAGTTTCTGAATATTGATGCAATAGATTATTGCACTTTTGGAAATTCAAAGCCATTCAGAATCAAAGTCCGAAATATTCTCAATGATAACTACGTTCACTTTTATATTAAAAAAGCAGATGCTTCCAGAATTTATGGTTTAGAATTAGAAGATATTCTTTCGCCTGATAAAATCAATTTTTTGGTCTATAAAGACACCCTTATCGAAGAACATATTATCGGAATTCCGGGTGATGTTTTTATGGATACTTTATTAGATAATTGTACCGAAATGGAAAAATCGCAAATCGCAAAAGAATTTGTCAAATTCAACGAGCGTTGTATGATCAGACTTTTGGGCGATATGCGTGCGTATAATTATGTGATAGTGCCAATTCACGATTTTGATCAGGTAGTCTATAAAATTCGCCCAATCGATTTTGACCAGCAATGTTACGAGGGCAATTTTAAAGTATATCGTCCGCAGTTTTTCAAGGAAAATTATCCAATGATAAAATTAATTAAAGAGAAACTCGAAGAACGTTCGATTATTCAGTACAAAGATGAAGAAAGAGCTATTCTGGCAAAACGTATACATTCGGCCGAAAACAGAATCAAAAAATTATTAAATATTATGTGTCACGATACTATTTCGACAGAAGATCATTTGAATCAACTAAAAATGGAATTGTATCGTTATACAAATGATATGAAATTCAAAAATGCAAAATCAATGGGTCATATTATGTTTGCAGCTTTTGAGTTTATCACACGCAACTTTAAAAACACAAATTTGATTTAATTTTTTTCACCATATAAGTTATATAAGTTCATGTAAGAACAACTTCTAAAATGGACTTATATAACTTATATGGTTTAAATTGAACTTAAATATTTAAAAATTATGAAAAAGTTTTTTTTACTTGGAATTTCTATCGCTTTATTAGCTTGTCAGCAAGAATCAAATACTAATTTTAAAACACTTTATTCACTTCCTAAAAAGTTAAAAGAAGTTTCAGGAATTACTTATTTCCCGGAAACTAATTTGATTTATACTTTGGAAGATAGCGGAAATGCAAATAAAATCTACGCCATAAATTCAGATGGAAAATTAGATAAAACTATCACCATTACAAATGCAACAAATGTTGATTGGGAAGATATTACAAAAGATAAAAGCGGTAATATTTACATTGGCGATTTTGGGAATAATGATAATGAACGCAAAGATTTATGTATTTATAAAGTCAACAAAAATCAGCTAAACAAAGATTTGGCTGTAGCCGAATATAAAGTTTCGTTTTCATATCCGGAACAAACAGAATTCCCTCCAAAGAAAAAAGAATTATTTTATGATGTTGAAGGCTTTTTTGAACACGAAAATTACTTTTATCTTTTTACCAAAAACCGAAGTAAGAATTTTGACGGAACAGCTTTTATTTATAAAATTCTAAATGCGCCGGGAACTCAAAAAGCGACAAAAATTGGGGAGTTCAAAACCTGCCCAAATTACAATCATTGTGTTTTAACAAGTGCAACAATAAGCCCTGACGGAAAAAAAGTTGTATTACTAAGTCATGATAAAATTCTTTTGTTTGAAGGTTTCAAAGGCGATTTATTCCATAAAGGATCCCAAACCGAAATAAAACTAGATAATTTTACACAAAAAGAAGCCATAGTTTTCAAAGACAATAACACATTACTTATCGCCGACGAAAAAACAAATAAAATAGGAGGGAACGTTTACGAATTTAAGTTGAAATAAAAGTTTGCCACGAATTACACTAATTTTCACGAATTATATTTAAAATAAAAATTAGTGTAAATTAGTGTAATTCGTGGCAAAAAAACTTTGAACCTTTGTTGCTTTGTCCCTCTGTACCTGCAGCTAGAAGCTATAAGCCGCTCCAAAAATAAGCCTTCCAGTTTCATCAGGAGATTTAAAGTAAGAGATCCTTGCTGTTAAAACATTAATAGCATTTATCCAAAGTCCGCCACCATAATCCTGATGCCATTTTTTGGAACTTTCGCTGTCAAGCCAAATTCTTCCATAATCAAAACCACCTAAGATTCCATAAGTCAATGGAGCTACAGTACGCTGAATTTTACCAATAGTAAAACGTAAATCAGAACTTTGAGAAAAATAAGAACTTCCTAAAAATCGTTCGTTTCTATAACCACGCAAATCAGTGTCGCCACCTAAAGAGGCACCTTGATAGAATTCATAATTATTATTTAAAACTGCTTTTCCTTTTAAATAAGTTGCCAATACTAATTTTCCGTTATGGTCAATTTTATGAGTCAATCCTAAGTAACTTTCCAGAGTTGGGAAGTTTTGTTTTGTTTCCTTCAAATTCATCATCCAGGTTGTCGAGATCATAAAAAATACACCTAGAGTAGGTTTCGCAACAAAGTCAGCATTTTTAAAGTGATATTTTACTTTCATACCACCATAAACCTGACGGTCAAAAACCATTGGATCTATAATATTTGGGGTGTTAATAAACCTATTTTCCGTTTCTTCAACTCTCATTTGCTGCAACATGGGCTGAATACTAAATTCGCTTCCGTAACGCCCAACATGTCTAATAGCACCTGCAACATTAAACTTCTGAATACGAACCCGATTGTAATCCATTCCGAATGCATCTGTGTTATTTACGGTTTCATTTCCATATCCAAAATAATTCATGGCAAAATTTGGAGTCGTATATTGTGATTCGACATCAATAACCCATTTACCCAACAATCCAGGAAAATGTGCTGCATAATCAAATTCGAAACCTCCGGTTGCAAAATAATAGAAACCGTTTAAAACATGTCTTTGTGTATATGGATTCTGCTTAAAATTGTTAACCGTATAATTTAAGTTGAAACCAACTTTTACGCCATCATCAGGATTATAGCCAATACTAGGAAGACCTGAAACTACATTATATTTAGGTTTTTCGTAGTTATACAAGTTTACATCATAATCATCCGTTAATTGCGTTCTGGTTTTCGAATCAAGATTATAAGTGTTCTTTTTTGATTTGAAATCATATACAATAACTCTTTTTCCGTTTTCGATATTATAAGTATCATTATTCTGACCACCAATTAAACGGATTTTGATATTTGATTTCTCTTTTCCAATAACCTGAAATTCATCTGAATCATCTAAACCATAAATCCATAAATTTGAAGTTTTTGCATCAGTAACCGTTTTGGTATATACTAATTCATCACCTTCTTTTTTAACGCGGAAAACTTGAATTTCAAGACTTTTCTTTGCATTATGATTGATGACAAACTTGTCTTTTTTATCAGTTCCTGCAATCATTACCGTATGACTTAAAACATCAAAATAAGTAGAAGCATATTCTTGCAGTTCTTTTTTTCTGCTTCTTAATTTTTGTTTTATATCTTCAATCGTTTCATCCTGAGCTTCCTTTGGTAAGTTTTTAAAAGCATCATCAATGTCTTTATCTGATAAATTATCCTGAATAAATTTTGCCTGAGCAATCCAATCTTTTTCTTCAGCTGTTTTCAAAAGAGCTAAATCCTGAGGATAAGGTTCCCTGTTGATCCATTTTACGTTGTCAATTTTACTTTTAAAAGTTCGCTGATGACGAAGTGCAGGAATGTTCATTAAAAGAGAAAGCAAAGTTCCGTCATATTTAGAGAAAGCCTGATCACGGTCACGCGGGATAGGTTTATATATAACTTTATCCCCAATTTTATGTTCTGCCCAACGCCATTGATCGCTATGTCTGTCCCAATCGCCAATAAGCATATCAAATAAACGCGCTTTTATATATTCATTTTCATCAACGCTATATTTTTCATCCTTATGAAGGTTTCTCATCATATCATCCGTACTAATAATATTGGTTGGATTTCCGAAGTTTTTAGCATCTAAGAAATTATCAGAAGGTCTTTCTTCAACCATATATAATTCGTCTCCAAAATTCGAATTAAACTCTTTTAAACTATTTTGTTTCGGAATATAATATAAAACAGGATTTGTATGCAAAATGCCCAATTTATTGGCCATGCTGCCAACTGCAAATGGAGTGTATGGATGAGATGTAGTGTAGAAATCCAATAGAAAATCCTCGGCATAAGTGTCTTCAAATTCATTTACAACATATTGATCTTTAAAGGCAACAGACTGTAAAAATGCGGTAGCACTTTTTTTCATCGCACGCATTACATATTCTCTTCCTTTAGAATCAGACATTCGCAAAGAAATTGATTGATGTCCTCCGCCTTCGCGAATAGGTTTCAGACCGCCCATTAAAGTATCCAGAGTTGCTGTTTTGGTTTCAATAGGTAAACTATAATATTTTCTGTAATGATTCCCGAATAAGAATTTATGGATAAAACTCTTCTGAGTCATTTTTTCAGAATAGATTGAAGTTGTGATTTTTGGAGGGAAATTATTTGGAATGTCATTAGTCCAATTAATTTCTTTTGCTTTTATAACTTCGTGTTCAAAAAGTTGTTTTTCTTTATTATTTTCATTTCCAAAAAAAGTCACTTTTGCGTCGCCATTTTTAAATAAAGTAAGTGTTGCATAACCATTTCCGCCATAAGAGAATTCAGTTGGATTTATAGCTCTTGCCGCTTCAGATTTTGATCCGGCGCCACTAATTATTTGTTTGATATTTTCTTTGTTTACAAACTGTAAATTATGATCGTGTCCTGAAACTACAATTACGTTTTTTTGACCTTGTAAAAGCGTTTTAATTCTCTTTGTAAAGATTGTATATTCTTTATTTTGAATATCCTGCGGATTAGCTCCAGAAGTTTTTCGGAGTAAATTGATAACAGAGCCAATTATCGGAAGCGGAATTTTCTGCTCTAACGGAAATAATTGTTTTTCTAAAGAATATTGCCCACCATGAGATCCATTACTCATCAAAGGATGATGAATAGCCAGAACTATTGTTTTTTCCTGATTTTTATTTAAGACACTTTCCAGTTCAGTAAAAAAATCTTCTCTGGTTTTAATGTCACAATTGTCGTTTATAGTTGGATGATTATCCCAGTCTTCAAGAAACCATTCACTGTCAATAGCAACGAGAGTTGTAGTACTGTCTATTTTGGTGCTTTCAATGGGACAGCTTTTTCGTGGTAAGAATGCTTTTTTATCGTTTAGATATTTAGTTACAAAATCTGCCTGACGTTCCAGACCTTTGATGCCGTTGTACCAATCATGATTTCCTGGAATAAAAATTGTTTTTCCTTTAAATCCGTCAGTCAGTTTTAATTGATTAGTAAGTTTCGTTTCGGCCAAAGCCTTATCTGAAGCGTTGTCATTTGAAGGAAAACCCTTAGGGTAAATATTATCTCCTAAAAATAATAAAGTAGCTTTTTTATTGGATTTTTTTAGCTTTTGGTGCAACAGTTCCAGTGTTTGTTGAGCTTGTTCTTCGTCAGCATTTCCGGCGTCTCCAACTAAGTAAAAAGTGTGGGCAATTTTTATAGTATCAATTGCGTTTTCCGCTTGGTTGGTTCTAACATCTTTCCCATATTGCGCTTTATGCGTGGCGCACGAATAAACAAGTAACAATACAACTATTGCTAAAGAATAAGTTTTAATCATAGCAATAAAATGATTATCCAAAAACAATTTCATAATTTAGTGGTATAAAAATATTTTTTATGAATCTAATAGAACAATCCGAAGACTTCGTTAGTAATTTACTCAAAGATAAACTTTCTAATTTATATTCTTACCATAATTTTAACCATACTTTAACAGTTGTAAATGCTGTAAAAGAGCTGTCTAAAAAAGAAGAAGTTAAGGGAGATGAAAAAGAACTTCTTATAGTTGCCGCCTGGTTTCATGATACAGGTTATGTAGAAGGTTATGAAAACCATGAGCAGGAAAGTGTAAAAATTGCTACAGCTTTTTTGAAAGAAAAAGGACAATCTGACGAATTTATTGCTAACGTTTCGAGTTTGATTCTCGCAACGGTTAAGGAATATATCCCAAAAACACATTTAGAAAAAATACTTAAAGATGCTGATTTTGCGCACCTAATGGGAGCTGAATATGCAACTACTTGCGAATTATTGCGCGTCGAATTAAAAAACACCTGGAATCTAAATTTTTCTAATGCCGAATGGGCAAAGGAAAATTTGAATTTCCTGATGAACAAACATCGTTTTTATACTGATTATGCGCAGCGAAAATGGCAGCCATTAAAAGAGAAAAACCTACTTGTTGTTCAGAAGAAAATTGAAAAACAAGAAAAGAAAGAGGCAGATAAAATAGAAAAAGAAAACAAAAATAGAGATAAAGTTGAAAAACCAGATCGTGGTGTAGACACTTTGTTTCGTGTTACTTTGGGAAATCACACTCGCTTAAGCGGAATTGCTGATAGTAAAGCGAATATCTTATTGTCTGTAAATGCAATTATTATCTCGATTGCACTTTCGTCGATTATTCCAAAATTAGACAGTCCGAAAAATGCACATTTAGTGATTCCAACTTTTATAATGTTGATTTCCAGTGTTACTACAATAATATTTGCCATACTTTCTACAAGACCCAAGGTAACAACAGGAGTTTTTACCCGGGAAGATATCGAAGCTAAAAAGATAAACTTATTGTTTTTTGGGAATTTCTACAAAATGCCATTGGCAGAGTACGATTGGGCAATGAACGAAATGATGAAGGATCGGGATTATTTATACTCGACAATGATCAAGGATTTGTATTATTTGGGATTAGTTTTGCAGCGCAAATATACTTTGTTGCGCATTGCATATAATCTTTTTATGACTGGGTTGATTATTACGGTAATCGCTTTTATAATTGCATTCAAATCGATTTAATCTTTTAGGTGAAAAATAAAAAGCTTTGTCAAAGTTTTAAACTTTGACAAAGCTTCAATCTTAGAAATTAATTTAAGAATTCAATTTAAAATAAGCTCAATTATTAATTAAGTTCATCTAGTAAATCCTGATAGGTAATTTTTTTTGCAGTAGAATTAGCCGTATTATTTATAACTTTTACCCGAATAGCTCTTAAACCCGAAACTCCCTGAAGATCTTCGACCTCGAATTGCTCGATAGAAGGTTCAAGAATTTTCTTGTGTTGCAAATACTTAATATATTTTAAATATTCAGCTTCTTCACTGTTTTGAGAATATACAATTGTGATTTTCTCTTTCTCGGTAATGCGGTCTTTAGTGCCTTTAATGTTCGATTTATCGATACGTTTTTTTACCACTTCATATCTGGCATTATAAGTTCCGTCAACATCAAAACGTTTTTCATCCATTCTAAAACGAATCGAAAGCGGCACACTAAACACTAAAATCAGCGAAGTCACATCCAATTCATACGGAAGCGATTCCTTTAATTGATGATGTTCCAATTCCATTTCGCATAAAGTCTGTAATTGCCACAAACGTAAATTGTGCAAATACATAATGTCAAAAGGCTTTGTAGGCGCAATAGAAGCTCCAATGTATAGATTATGTTCAACACCATCAGTTTTGAAACGCTCGTAGTAATGCGGATATATTTGTTGTGCTTCGACTTGTTTTTTGTCCAGAACCGATGCTAGTTTTTTATTGATAATAGACATTGCATTATCAAACTTCTTTCTTTCCTTATAAAACAATCCTGTTTTTTCGTCCAGACTTTCAAAATACTCACGTTCCAGTTTTTGGCTCTTTTCAGTTTCTTTTGTATTCTTCAAAAGCGGATGAATTTCTTCTTCGATGTAACGCTGAATATGTTGTTCAGTATCTGCTTTTAATGGAGAATCTAATTCTTCCCGAAACGATTCTAATTCAAATTTTCTTTGTTCCAGCAGTACCAGATTAGTATTAGGATCCTGAGATTCAAAAATTTCTAAAATGGCAGTCAATTGATTTTTAAGGTCTCTTTTAACCGTTTCATTTCTGTGTTCAGATGAACCTTTAATATCAATTTGTCCATATAAAGGATATACATTTTTAAAAGAGATTTCTTTAAAAATATAATCTTTAGTGTGGTTTGTATTCAGAAAGTAATTTTGAGATTCCCGTTTAAATTTCCAATATACACTTGGATGAATTGTAGTATACTCCCGCTGAATAATAGCTTCAATCTGATGTTGCATATCAGTATTGTAACGATCAATTGTATCTGTTAAATAGGGTAGAACCAATTCAAGTTTAGTAGCATTTACACTATTTAAATCTTTGGGATGCGGAGAAACTAACTCGACAACGCCCAGTAAATGTCCATCTTTTATAACCGGAGCAAAAACGCAACTCTGAATTCCTTGTTTTAATAAATGTTCGCCCAACTTTATATGTGGTGATTCCTCAATGAATTTTTTTACATTAGAAATTACCAAAGGTTCCTTATTATTTAATAATTTTTCGAATGTACATCCAAAAAAAGCATTTTTGCAATCTACTTCCTGATCATTAGAAAGTAGGAAACTCTGCAATTGCGTATCAAATTTTACAGGTCTGACAAATTTTTCTTCCTCAGGATTGTAAACGATAAAACCAACTTGCAGATCAGGAATTTTAAAAATTGATTTAAAAATACCTGATATAATTTCGTTAGTTGGGCCAGCATTAGAATCTGGTTTTAATAAGTTACTTTTTAAGTTCGAAATCGCACTTTCTGTAGTGGCATCAAACAAAGAAACAATCCCGAAACCTTTTAAAGTCCAGCTTCCTTTAGGAAATTTTGATTTCCATAGTTCAATATCGCCGTAATTATCTATTAATAAATCAATATCTTCCTGAGTTAATTGTACCGAATTTTCTGTTGGAATGATTTCCATAAAATCGGCATTATATAAAATACGATAATGTTTTTCAACACCATTTTCATCGGGAATATCGTAGAAAAAGGGTTTATTAAAATCTAGTTTCTGTTTGTAGTATGCACTTAAAATCAAGCAACAGTTATTGATATAGAATTGATGATCGTCGAAGTCACGAATTTCCATATCAAATTCAGATCCTGCATTGCTTAGAATCTTTTTGAAGCGTTCTGTATAATTGAAAGATAAATTTTGAAAAGGAATTGTAATTGCTTTTATCTCATTGTGCGTTAAAGCAGTAGGGAATAAATCGGCTAATAGATTTTTGATTAAAGCTTCATTTTTTGTAATAATAGAATAATCGTGAATGCCAGTTCTTAATTCAGGTAATGGTTCTATTTCTTTTAGAATGGCTTTGGCATAGTTAGCACGGTAATCTACATCTGATAAAGCAATTTCTTCAAAAGATTCTATAAGCTTATGAAATGTTATGATAGTTTTAAAAGGACTTTCGTTGTATAAATGAATATCCATCTGTTTTTAGTTTAGAAATACAAATTTAAGCAAATATTAAGAATGTTAACCAATTTATTATTTCTTTCATTTATGATATCATAGATACAATCCAGTGTAAACAGGGTGTTTTGAGAGTATATTTTACTTTTAACTAAATATTAACACTTATAATAACGGAACGATCGTTCCGTTATTATATCTTTGTACCATAATAATTGAATAATCAATAACTTAAAATAAATAAAAATGAAAAATTTAGAAAACAAAGTAGCTATTGTAACTGGTGGAAATAGCGGAATTGGGTACGCAGCTGCAGCTGAATTAACTGCAAAAGGTGCAAAAGTAATTGTGACAGGAAGAAACAAAGAAGCTTTGGCAAAAGCCGAAACAGAATTGAATGTAACCGGAATTGTTGCTGATCAATCTGATTTAAAATCAATTGATGCATTAGTAGAACAAGTAAAAGCACAATTTGGAAAAGTTGATATTTTATTTTTAAATGCAGGAACAGCTTCTTTTGCGCCGATAGAGTCAGCTTCAGAAGAACATTATGACAGTATTATGAATGTAAATGTTAAAGGAGTTTATTTTACCGTTCAAAAAGTATTGCCAATCCTGAATGATGGAGGTTCTATTATTTTTAATACTTCAATTAATGCTCATGTTGGTATGCCAAATTCTAGTGTTTATGCAGCAAGTAAAGCAGCAGTATTATCTTTAAACAGAGTATTTGCTACAGAATTGGCACCAAGAAAAATCAGAGTAAATGCAGTTTCTCCCGGTCCTGTTGAAACTCCGCTTTATGGAAAATTAGGTTTAGAAAAAGCAGAAGTAGAAGGTTTTGGAGCAGTTTTGGGAGAAAAAATATTATTGAAACGTTTTGGTCAAGCTTCAGAAATTGCAAAAACTGTTGGTTTCCTTGCTTCAGATGATGCATCGTTTATCACAGGAGCTGAAATTGTTGTTGATGGTGGACTTACCGTAAATTCAGTGGTATAATTTTTTGACTAATTCAGGAACGATTGTTCCGTATTTTTGTATCTTTGTAAAGATAATTTAATGCAGAAATCATGGCTAGAACAAAAGAATTTAGTGAAGATCAGGCTTTAGATAAAGCTATTGAAATTTTTTGGCACAAAGGTTACAACGGAACTTCGGCTCAGGATTTGGTATCTCATTTAGGATTAAGTCGTTCCAGTCTTTATGATACTTTTGGCGATAAGCAAAAATTGTTTGCTGAATCTTTAAAACGTTATCAAAAACTGGCAAAGGATCAAATTGTAAAACTTTTTGATGAATCTGAAGATATTAAAGAAACACTGCACGATATCTTTAAACAAGCTGTTGTGGAGAGTTTAGAAGACCGAATTACAAAAGGATGTTTTATGGTCAATTCTTCTGTAGAACTTGCAATGCATGATGAAGAGATTGCAAAAATTGTAAAAAACAACAGTCAGGTTATGGAAGAAGTTTTTACAAAAGCTGTACAGAAAGGACAGGATTTAGGTCAGATTTCGAAAGCAAATAGCGCGAGGGTTTTGGCCAGATTTATTTTTAATAATTACTCTGGAATTAGGGTTTTGGCTCGTAGCGGCGAAAGAGATAAACAAGTTTATGATGATATTGTAAAAGCACTCTTTTCTATATTATAATTTAGAAAAAGGCTAAAATTAAAAAACGGCAATTACAAATGAATGTAGTTGCCGTTTTTTGTTTTAAGTAAGTAATAGAAAATGAATGACTACTAGCTTTTTTCTTCTTTATTGAAATAAACCAGGTAGTAATACATTTGTTTTTCTTCATCCCAGCCTTTTTCAACAAATTTTTCTGCACTTTCAGGATTAATAAAATCCATTTTAATCTGAATATGAGTGTCCAGATTAATCACGTTTTTAATCGATTTTCTGGCGTCAGAAACTGCTGCGTTTGCAATAGGGAATGAGGTTACATCTTCGATGCTGTATTTTTCTCCTTTATCAACTTTATAATTTTTGAATTCAGGAATTAAGTCAGGATTGTCTAATACTTCATTTAAGAAGTTTTGTTCTTCGAACTGATCATTTTTAGCGAAATAATTCACAGAACGGTTCATGAACATTACTTCTTCTTTTTTGTCTTCTGCCGGCAAAACAACATCTTTTGCGAAGTTTTGACAGAATTTCAAGTATTTCTTAGTGATGAAATTTTCATCTTCAAAAGCGTCAACAGATAAAAAGTGCTCTAACCAATAGCGCGCATCATAACGGTTACTGTCTACAGTTAGAATTTTGTATCCTTCTTCTTTTTTATAATTAAAAATCAAACAACCTTTGTCAAGTTTGCTTAGGTTGATACCTTGCTGCAAGATCATTTCAAGATTGCTGTTTTTTTCTTCAAATTGTAAAAAGTCGGCCTGTAACTCACTTTTAAAAATTCCGATAGCATCAACAACATTATTGTCGATACTCAGATTTGTTAAATACGTTACATAAACCTCTCCGTTTTTAATGTGCGGATGATTTGACTGCTCGAATAAATGTGTAGTGATTCTTTTTGAAATCTCTTGTAAATTGCCAGGATTATCGAAGATTTCCGTAGCATATTTAAACATATCGTTATAATCCAAATCAACTTCGTGCGCAAACTGATAATAGTTTTCTTCTTTCTCTCTAAAAGGCTTAAAAAAGTACTCTTTTATCAAAGGCACAATCTCGTCATTTAAATTAAAAGGCTGTTCTGATAAAAAAATCGCTTCGTTTCTGCTTTTGTTTCCTACGCGGTGTATCGCAAGCGTCTCGATGTGGGTGTTGAATAAGTTGATCATATTTATTTAGGTGCTGAGGTTCTGAGATGCTAAGGTACTAAGGTTTAGTTTCTGTCTTTTATTTTTTTTATGAAAGAAACTAACATTCTCTCTACTTCGCGGCTGTCCTCGTATAGGTTATTAAAATCGTCTTCTTTTAAGTACGATATGTTTTTTGCGATTTCTAATTGAGTCTGCATTTCGAATAAAGACCCAACAGAAATATTTAAGAAGCGTAAAAAATCTTTATCACTTTCTCGTCCTGATCCTTCGGCAATATTGCTGGGAATTGAAATCGAACTTCGTCTGATTTGTGAAGTTAATCCGAAGATTTCTTCTTTTGGGAAATTGTTTGTTAAAAAATAAATTTTGGTAACTAAGGAAATTGATTTCTGCCAGATTAGAAGTTTTCGAAAATCACTCATTTTTTAAATTTTTGATTAATTTGATAAAATTAATTAAAAATAATAAGAAAAATCCTTCAAAATAAAAACTTAGAACCTTAGCAACTCAGAACCTAAGAACCTCAAAAAACTAATTCCAGTTCTCCTCAAAACCATAATCTTCAAAGCTGTCGTCGCCTTCGAACATGTCAAGATCATCTTCGTCAAGATCATCTTCAAATTCTCCGTAGATATCGTCGTGCATGTCTGCTTCAAAGTTTTTTTCGATGGCTTCATCAGGCATTTCTCCATGTGAGAATAAAGTTTCAGGATAAGGAGCTCCGGCAATTTGATCTTCAATAGCAGCCAATTCAACTAAGAAAGTCCACATATTGATAAAATCGTACACATAGATGATTTTGGTATTTTCTTTGTCTAGGATAGAAGATAATGGATAATCGCCCATAGTTCGTTGCTCGCCGGGAACGTCACCAGTATCAAAAAGTGGAATTTCATCTTCCTGATTCCAAGTTTCATCGCAGGTATAAAACGAAGCTACTTCCATTCCGTCAAAACCAAAAGCGTTGAAGATAGCATTGTGTAAATCCTCAAGCGTATCGTCTTCAAGAATTGCAATGTCTCTAAAAATATCTTCTTCGGCGTCTAGAATTACTCTAAATTTATAAACCATAATCTTTGTTTTTATTGAAAGGTCAAAGGTAAAATATAAAAAACGAAATACGAATTGTGATTTACGATTTGTTGAAAATATTTTAGTTAAAGAAGTTTTTATTCAGTTTGTCATTGCGAGGAACGAAGCAACCACACTAAAAAGAAATGCAAAATGATTCAGCAAGTGAGATTGCTTCGTTCCTCGCAATGACAAGTTAAAACTATCTTCCGATTAATCTTTTCCTAATTTTATGATATCGTTTATGATAAGTACTATGACTAGGATAACTTCTACTAGAAGTCATGTTATTGAAAATTAATGCTGTAACAAACAAAATCAGCACACCAACGAGAACTGGAGAAAGCACATACATATAACCTAAATCTTTTATTTGAGCAGAACCTGTAACCGCGATAAGTGCCGTCGCGCCTCCCGGGGGATGCAGCGTTTTGGTAATTTGCATAAAAATAATAGAAAGAGAAACGGCTAAAGGTGCGGATAACCAAACAATATCAGGAACTAATTTTTGTACGGTAACACCAATAATGGCTGAGATTACATGACCGCCAATTAAATTTCGGGGTTGAGAAAACGGACTTTGAATAATTCCGTAAACCAGGACACTCGATGCTCCAAATGAACCAATTAGAAAAACAATATCACTGCCAGAAAAACGAATAGATTCAAGATAAGAAAGAATCCCAATTCCGACAAATGATCCTAAGAACGACCAAAAGTGTTCCTTGTAGTCAATTAAAGTTTCTTTATAAAGAATATAACGTGTTTTGCGATAGCTTCTTTTAATCTTAGGAGTTGGCATAATGATATAATTTGTGGTATTTTTTGCCACAGATTTCACAGATTAAAAGGATTAAAAATCTGTGTGAATCTGTGGAATCTGTGGCCTAAAAAAATATTTATTTCGTCAAGCTTGGAGCGTAACTATATACAGTATAAGGATAAATCGTCTTTGCGGTATATTTTGATATTAGACAAACCAACATAATAGGCAAAAACAAAGTATAATCGTTTGTTAAGCCGCAAACCAAAAAGATTGCCGTAAAAGGTGCATGAATACTGGCGCTTAAGACAGCTGCCATTCCGATAATCATGAAATTAACCGGAATTACATTTACATGAAAAAAGGTATTTAAAATTGATGCTAACAATAATCCTAAGAAAGCACCAATGAACAGACTTGGAGCAAAAACGCCGCCATCTCCGCCAGAAGCTAATGTTATCGAAGTTACAATTGGTTTTAGAAGTAAAATTCCAACGAAAGTAAAAGCCAAAGTTAGTGTTAAAGGAATTTCACTCGAATTGCTAAAGATCCCTTTTATAGCATGATAACCCTCTCCGTATAATTGTGGAAAAGTAAATAATGAAATACTCAAAACAGCTGATCCAATAATAATTTTATAATAATGCATTCCGATTTTCCCAAATTGAGATTTGAAAAACAAGACACAACGGGTTAAGTAAACAGAATTTATTCCGGCTAAAATTCCGAGAAGAATAAAATACGGAATTGCTCTTAAATGCCAGGTTGTGATTGTAACGGTAAATAAAGGTTCTTCTTTTAAAATAGAAAGTAATCCAAAAGCAACTGAAACCGCGATTATATTTGAGATAATAAAAGCCCGGGTTACTTTTCTGGAAATAACTTCAAGAGCAAATAAAATTCCGGCAATCGGGCTGCTGAATAAAGCGGTAACTCCGGCAGCAACTCCGGCACAAATTAATTCGGTTTTGTATTTTCGAAATACATTTTCTTTTTGTTGAGCAACAGATCCAATGGTTGCAGTGGCAACAACGGTTGAAACTTCTATTCCCGTAGAACCTCCAAATGCAACAGTTATTAATCCGTTTATAAAGTGTGACGGAATTTTATAAGAAGGTAAATTTTTTGATTTTGATCGAGTGCTTTCAAAAACTTCTTTTATGCCTTTGTTTTCTTTTTTCTTAAATAAATATTGTCTTAGAAAATATATCACAGACAATCCGAAAACAGGAAAAAGAATATAAAAAAAGGGGTTAACCGAGACTTCATGAAAGAAGATTTCTTCGTAATATTCAGTGATTTTTTTTAGCGAGATTCCTAAAAAGGCAGAAAGAAAGCCAATTAAGATAGAAACAATAACTAATTTTTGAAGGACAATGAATTGATGATTTTTTTTGATTTGCGCCGTTTTGTTCATCAGAAGTATATTTGATTCCGCATTTTTTTTATGCGAATTACAAAATTAAGAATCAAAATCGGTTTTTTATAAGAAATATTCATTTTAATGTGTTAAAACTGATAAAAACAGGAAAATTCTTTCAGTGTGTTTTTCTTTGTATATCGCTTATTTAGGGGCAAAGGTTCAAAGGAGCAAAGGTTCAAAGTGAATTGCCTCCAGCTTTAGCTGGAGGAACGAAATTTGATAAAAAAAGGCTTTAGCCAAACATACGTTAGTTTGGCTAAAGCCTTTCAAGTTTGACTTTTTAAATCATCCAGCTAAAGCTGGACGCTATTGAAATAATCTTTTATATACGAAGAGATTAAGGCGTTCTCGTTCCTCGAAATGACATGAAATAAGAGAACCTTTGTCCCTCTGCACCTTTGATCCTTTGTACCTTTTTTTATCTATCTTTCATAAAACTCAATAGGCAATTCATCAGGATCTGCAATAAATGTAAAACGTTTTTCAGTCGTTTCATCAATTCGTATTGGTTCAGATTCGATGTTTTTTGAATTTAAAAATGCTATTGTTTCTTCTAAATTAATGACTTCAAAAGCTAAGTGACGCAAGCCAACTGCTTCTGGTCTTGAAGGACGTTTGGGCGGATTTGGAAATGAGAATAATTCGACAACATAAATACCATTCAAAGCTAAATCGAGTTTATACGATTGACGTTCTTCGCGATAGATCTCTCTAATTATTGTTAAACCCAAAACTTCGGTATAAAAAGCTTTTGATTTTTGATAATCAGAGCATAAAATGGCAATATGGTGAACTTTATTTAAGGTAAGCATTATTTGTTTTTATTGGGGTTCTTGATTTAGTTTTCTAATTATTTTGGCGGGATTTCCAACAGCCAGAGAGTTATCCGGAATATCTTTTGTAACAACTGATCCGGCACCAATAACACAGCCTTTCCCGATGGTAACTCCAGGACAAATTACAGAATTTCCGCCAATCCAGCAGTCGTCTCCAATAGAAATTGGCAAAGCATTTTCGAGTGTTTTTCGTAATTCGGCGTCAAGCGGATGTGTTGCAGTATAAATTTGAACATTTGGGGCAAAAAATACATTTGATCCAATATTTACCGGTGCACAATCCAGAACAACACAATTTACATTAAAATAAACATTGTCACCGCAAGATATATTATAACCATAATCGCAATGAAATGGTGGTTCTATATAAAAACTCTTTCCAGTATTTGGGATTAATTCGGCTAAAATTTCCTTTGCTTTTTTTGTCAGACGATATTCAGTAACGTTTAAACGATGGAGTAGGTTTTTGGCTTTTCTTCGTTCTTTTACTAAAACAGGATCTCCCGCTGCGTAATATTCTCCCGAGATCATTTTCTCTTTTTCTGTCTTCATAAAAGTTTTACATTTTTTTCCTGGCAATTTTTTTGTGAATTTTTACTGTTTCCTGCAAAGCTGCTGTTCCGTACCAAGGCGTTAATTCGGCTTCAAGTAATTTTGATTGCACGGCAGGATCTGTCGCCACAAGTGCCTGCGCATCTTCAATAGTTTCAACGTTAAAAATATAAATTCCTCTATAGTTTCGATCATTTTTCATAAAAGGTCCGGCAACAACCAGTTTTCCTTCTTTGGCTAATTTACCAATGTTTGCCAGATGACCTTCAAACAATTTCTTAGTTTCTTCTTTTGATACTGTTGTATTCGTTCCGGATTTCAAAAGACAGAAAACATATTTTTTCATTCCATATTCATCGGCGTTTAATGATTTCGCCAGATTTTCGTCGAATTTTATTTCAGTTTCCTGAGAAAATCCTAAAAGACTTAAAAATAAAAATGCGAGTAATAGTATTGACTTTTTCATGTATTGATATTTAAAAGTTTAAAATAGATGTTTTAATTAAAATTACTCTCAATCTTGTCATTGCGAGGAACGAAGCAATCTCACTAATAATTATTATACATAAAGTTTGATTTTGTAAATGTGGTTGCTTCGTTCCTCGCAATGACAAGATTGCGCAAAAAACACGAAATATATCATTAAAGCAACTTCTTCAAAATCACAATCTGTCCTAAATGATAAACATCATGCTGAATGATTCCGTGGATGTCTTCATAAAAATTATGATTATTATTATGATCTATTTTCTCGAAATCTGCATCATTAAAATCACTCAAACAGGTAGTCCATGATTCCTGAGATTTTGCCAGATTTTGCAGAGATTGTTCCCACGCTGGTTCAGATGAATCTAAAATTGGTACAAAATAATTATGATCGGGAGTTGTGATTATTTCTCCCTGAACACGTCTTAATATGTTTTTTCTCCATTGTATTAGATGATTGACAATTTCCCAAATCGTGTTTAAATTTGGATTGATTTTTTTATAAGCCTGAGCTGCAGTAACATCTTTTAAAGTATCTGCTAAGGTAACCTCAAGCCAAGGATTTCCATTATAAATGGATTGATATAAATTTGAAACTCTTTTACTTTCTGACATAATCAATAGTTTTTAGAAACACGATAGCTAAGATACAAATAAGTATTTTACAACTCATCCCCGAAATTCTACAATTGGGTTATTTAATATTTTTTAACTAAAACTGTTAAAATATATTTGCCTCATCAAAATCAAATACCATGACAACCAGATTACTTTTTACTATTGCCTTTTTATTTTTAACAACTGCCTTTTTTGCTCAGAACACAATTTCGGGGAAGGTAGTAGATCAAAAAGGAAAACCGGTTCCGGGAGCCAATATTTATTTGGACGGAACTTATGATGGAGCTACAAGTTCTGAAACAGGAGATTTTTCTTTTGAAACAACTGCTACAGGAAATCAAACTATAATTGTTAGTTTTTTACTTTTCGAAACTTTCAAAACAGAAATTGATGTTGCTAATTATAAAAATCAAACGATAAAATTAAGAGAGAATATTAATACTCTTGATGCCGTTGTGATTACTGCCGGAACATTAGAATCTGGAGATAAAGCGAGAGTTTCGGTTTTAAAGCCTCTTGATATTGTAACCACAGCAGGTTCAGCAGGAAATATTGTTGCGGCGTTACAAACTTTACCCGGAACTCAAACCGTGGGTGAAGATGGGCGTTTGTTTGTACGTGGAGGTGAAGCCAGCGAAACCCAGACTTTTGTAGACGGACTGCGTGTGGCGCAACCGTATGGCGCAACGACCAATAATTTACCAACCAGAAGTAGATTTTCGCCTTTTTTGTTTAGCGGAATAGCATTTTCAACGGGAGGTTATTCTGCTGAATATGGTGAAGCTTTATCAAGTGTTTTACTTTTGAACACACAAGATGAACCAGATCAGAATAAAACTGATATTGCCTTAATGACTGTTGGTTTAGGAATTGGAAATACTCAAAAATGGAAAAAAAGCTCTTTTAGTATCAATACTAATTATATAAATCTGGCACCATATCAGGCTGCAATTCCTCAAAATGTAGATTGGAATAATCCTTATCAATCTTTGGGAGGAGAAGCTGTTTACAGATATCATTTTGAACGAGGAATTTTTAAGTTTTATGCTGCCTTTGATTCGGAAAAATTCGATTTGAATTCGAAAAACGTAAATTTTACTGACCCAATCAGAACGGACTTAAACAATAATAATTTTTATTTGAATGCTTCTTATAAAGGAGATTTTGGAACAGGATGGGAGCTTACATCAGGAGTTAGTTACGGCTACAGCAAAAATAAAACCAAATACAATATAAGTGATGTTGATAGCGACGAGAATGCTATGCAGTTGAAAATGAAGTTAAGAAAAAACATTTCAAATTACTTTAAACTATCTTTTGGGGGTGATTATTTTATCACAAGATTCAATGAAAACTTTAATGATAATATTTCGATACAAGCTGCAAACGGTTACAACTCTAATATTGCTGCTTTTTATACAGAAGGTGATATACTATTCTCGAAAAAACTGGCTGCAAAAGTAGGTTTGAGACTTTCGAACAATAGTTTATTAAACGAAACTAATCTTGCGCCAAGAGCTTCGATCGCTTACAAAATTTCTAAAACAAGTCAGTTTTCATTTGCTTATGGAGGTTTTTCTCAAACTCCGGTTGTTGACTATATTAAATATTCAAAATACCATCAGTTTGAAAGCGAAAAAGCGCAGCATTACATTTTAAATTATCAGTTTACAAAACCGGGACAAACTTTTAGAGCAGAAGCTTATTATAAAGATTACAGCAATTTGGTTCAATATAATACAAAAGATATCGCTTACAATTCAGTTTTCAATAATAACGGTTCAGGATATGCAAAAGGACTTGATTTGTTCTGGAGAGATAGTAATTTACATAAAAACCTGGAATATTGGATTTCCTATTCTTATATCGATTCAGAAAGACAATACAAGAATTTTCCAACGATGGCAACTCCTAATTTTATTGCCAATCATAGTCTGTCAATTGTTACCAAATATTTCATCACCGATTGGAAATCACAAGTAGGTTTCACTAACAGCTTTAGTTCAGGACGCCCGTATAATGATCCAAACCAAACACAATTCATGAACGGAAAAACCAAGTCATATAATAGTTTGAGTTTTAACTGGGCGTATTTATTGACAACACAAAAGATCCTTTATTTCTCTGTTTCGAATGTACTGGGAACACAGAATGTTTTTGGATATGATTATGCTAAAGTACCAGATGCAAGCGGAGTTTATAACAGACAAGCCGTTACACCAACCGCAGATAGATTTTTCTTCGTAGGTTTCTTCTGGACCATCAGCCAGAATAAAAATGAGAATCAATTGAAGAATTTGTAGTTGCTAAGTTGCTAAGGTTCAGAGTTACTAAGATTAAAAACTTAGACTCTTAGTAACTCAGAATCTCAGAACCTTAAAAAAACAATTCAGTCGCAAAATTCGACAACTCAGTATCATTTAATTTTAAAACAGTAAAATCCGATATACTTTTGAAGTATAAATTAACAAACAGAGTTTTAATCATCAATAAAAAAAACTTAGAGACTTAGAATCTCAGAACCTTAGAACCTTAAAAAATAACAACCTTAAAAAAAAGAAATCATGACCAAAATTATTACAATAATCACATTATTTATCTGCAGTTTGATGTCTGCTCAAAATGTAAAACTAACAGTTGCCGTTTCAGGTTTAAAAAACGATACAGGAATTGTTAAAGTAGGTTTGTACAACTCAGACGGTACATTTCTTAAAACGACCTATAGAAGTCTTTCTTCTGAAATTAAAAACAATAAAGTAGTTGTAACGTTTGATAATCTTCCGGCAGGAGAATATGCAATTTCAACGTATCACGATGAAAACAATAACGGAAAACTTGATAGAAATTCGATGGGAGTACCTTCTGAAGATTATGCTGCTTCAAACAATGCTAAAGGATTTATGGGACCTCCTGCCTACAGCGATGCTAAATTTGTTATTAATAAAGATTCAAAAATTGAAATTACATTGTAAATAGTAACCAACAAATTAAAATAACCATTTAAACAACTTATAAAATGAAAAAAATTATCACTTTGATTGCATTATTTGTAGTAGTAATAAGCTCTGCACAAACACAATTTGAACAAGGAATGACTAAAGCTTTCGGGCTTTGGAAAGAAGGAAAAAACACAGAAGCTTCGGCTATGTTTGAGAGAATCGCTTCGGCAGAAAAAACAAGTTATTTGCCAAATTATTATGTAGCATTAGTAAATACAACAGCAGCTTTTAAGACACAAGATAAAACGCAAATTGATTTGTTATTGACAAAAGCACAAGATGCATTGGATGTTGAATTTATAAAAGATCAAAACAATGCCGAGTTATACGCAATGCAGGCTTTGATTTATACTGCCTGGGTAGTTGCTGACCCAATGACAAACAGTATGAAATATTCGGCTAAAGTGATGGAAGCTTACGCAAAAGGTAAAGCAATCGATCCAAATAATCCAAGAATCGTTTTTGGTGAAGCAGATTACCAATTAGGA
Source organism: uncultured Flavobacterium sp. (assembly GCF_963422545.1). Taxonomy (NCBI): domain Bacteria; kingdom Pseudomonadati; phylum Bacteroidota; class Flavobacteriia; order Flavobacteriales; family Flavobacteriaceae; genus Flavobacterium; species uncultured Flavobacterium sp. The sequence goes on along the minus strand of NZ_OY730238.1, from coordinate 242,417 downwards.
GGTGCAAAATGGACTGGTGTTGATACAAAACCGCTTTGCGCGCAAGTTGATAAAGCTATTGAACTTTTTGCTACTTTTAAACCAGAAACTCCTTTTTCTCCAAAATGGGGATTAGAAAGAGCTTTAGAATCTCAAAAAAATTGCAAGAAATAATTATTTAAGCCAACTCATAAATGAAAGATCTTAGAAATACATATGCAGATTTAAAAAGTGGAACAATTGTCTCGTTTAAGATTTCTATGATTTTTACAGTAATATTTTCCGCTTTTTTAGGAAGCGATTTAACGATTCGAAACGTTCTTATAACTTTTTTTATTAGCTGTCTTTATTCTTTCGGATTAGGTTTTGGAAATGGCTATATCAATGTTCAGTTAGATAGAAAATGGGATTGGCTGGAACAAACAAACCTTAGAGTTTACTACGGAATTATGGTTACTGTTTTGTACACAGTTCCCATTGTTTTAGGAATTAATTATTTTGTTTTTGTTGTTTTGCAAAATATGCCTTTAGAAAAATTCTTTAGCCAAAGAATGATTTGGGTACATCTGTTTTACATTATTTTATCTCTGGGAGTTTCTACTTTTATGCAAGCCAGAAGTTTTATGGTAAAGTGGAAACAAGCATCAAAGTTTGAAATAACACAACAAAAGATTATTGCAGGAACAGCCAATGCCAAATTCGAAAGTTTAAAAAATCAAATTGACCCGCATTTTCTTTTTAATAGTTTGAATGTTTTAAGCTCTTTGATTGAAGAAAATCCAGATAATGCACAACGATTTACCACTTCTTTATCTAAAATTTATCGCTATGTACTAGAGCAAAAAGATAAAGAATTGGTTTCTGTTGAAGATGAATTGTCATTCGCAAAAACGTATATGAATTTGTTGAAAATGCGTTTTGAGAACAGCTTGTTTTACGAATTACCAACAACAGATATAAATCCCGATGCAAAAGTAGTTCCGTTATCGCTACAGCTTTTGCTTGAAAATACGGTTAAACACAATGTTGTGAGTGAACAAAAACCATTACATATTCGAATTTTTGTTGATGGAGATTATTTGGCAATTCAGAATGACTTTCAGAAAAAAGAAGTTTTACAGGACAGGCAAGGAGTTGGATTGCAAAATATCGTGAACCGATACGGAATTGTAACCAACAGAAAAGTACTGGTCGAACAAAATGAACAAACTTTTACAGTTAAGATTCCAATCTTAACGAAACAAATTACCGTCATGGAAAAAAATGCAGAATATACGGATGAAAATAAAGCTTATTTCAGAGCTAAAAAAAGAGTTGAAGAATTAAAAGGATTTTACGCAAATGTAATTTCATATTGTTGTGTTATTCCATGTTTAATTTTTGTGAATTTGACCTTTTCTCCAGGATTTCAATGGTTTTGGTTTTCGGCTTTAGGCTGGGGATTTGGAGTTGTAATGCATGCTTTTAAAGTTTTCGGATACAGCTCAGATTGGGAAGAACGAAAAATAAGAGAGATTCTGGAAAGAGAGAATAACAAGCAAAGTTGGAAATAATCATGGAAACTAATTGTCATAATGATCGGGAAAAATTTGAGTTAAAACAAATCTTGAACAAAAGGATCGTTAAACTCAGATTATTTTGTCTCCATGCGCTTGTATATGCTATGGGAGTGAGTGTTTTTATTTTGAAAGAATTTTTTGGAGTTCATTTTGATTTTTTTCCAGTCATATATCTAAATTTTGTTGTAATAATAATCTGGACCAGTGTGTTTTTATTTTCAGCCATTGATTTAATTGTTTCATATACAATATTTGGAAAAAAATGGGAAGAGCGTAAGGTAAAAAGCATCTTAGAGAAAAAACAACAAAAACAAAAATGGGTCTAATCATGGAAACAAATTATTCAGATACAGAACGCTATTATCAAGCTCAGAAAAAGGTAGAAGAAATTAAAAAGTTTTATCATCATTTAACGGTATATGTTCTCTGTAATCCAATTGTGATTGCTGTAAATTTGATGACTTCACCAGGGTATTTATATTTTTGGTATTCTTTGTTGGGTTGGGGAATTGCAATTGTTTTGCATGGATTGAAAGCTTTTGATTGTTTCCCATTTTTTAGTAAGCAATGGGAAGAACAAAAAATAAGAGAGATTATCGACAGAGAAGAAACGAGTAAAAAACAAATTTGGAAATAATTATGGAAAGAGATTTTGATAATGACCCGGAAAAATTTGAACTGCAGCAAATAGCAAGCAGAAAAGTAGTTAAACTCAGATCATTTTATATTCACACGTTTTTCTACAGTATTGGTTTGATTCTTTTTATTTTAAAAGACTATTTCGGACTTCCTTTGAATGTGTTTCCGGTTCGATATTTAAATAGTTTAGTAATGATAGTCTGGACCACTGCATTTCTTGTATCTGCTGTAGAAATGTTCGCCTCTTTTAAAATTCTTGGAAAAGAATGGGAGGAACGTAAGCTGAAAAACATCTTAGAGAAAAAGGATAAAAAACAAAAATGGGAGTAATCATGGAAATTAAATTTACTGAAGAGGATAAATATTATATAGCAAAGAAGAAAGTAGAAAACATTAAAGGTTTTTACGGAAATCTTACTTCTTATATCTTTGTAAATATTATATTGATTATCATTAATTTGTGGACATCACCAGAATATTTATGGTTTTTTTGGCCACTATTATGGTGGGGAGTTGGAGTTGTTTTTCATGGATTAAAGGTTTTTGAAATATTTCCGGTTTTAGGAAAAGACTGGGAAGAAAGAAAAATCAAAGAATTGATGGAAAAAGAAAAAGAGAATAAAAATAAATGGCAATAATTTTTTAATTTAAAATAAAATGGGACGATTTAGAAGACGTATGTTTGAAGAATATGCAGACGAATTTAGTACAGACGAAAATTATAATATAGCATACAGAAAAGTGAAAAGAATAAAAGGATTTTACTCGCACTTGAAAGTTTATCTTATAGTGAATGTCATTATCATTATTTCAAGTTTGAACAGACCTTATATAGGGGATCACTTTGAAGTGAGAGGTTTCAATAATTGGGAAACCTATTCGACCGCATTTTTTTGGGGTATTGCTTTAGTGATTCATGCATTTAGTGTTTTTGGCCGTGATATCTTTTTTAGTGATGATTGGGAACAAAAGAAAATTCAAAAATATATGGAGAAAGAAGCTCAGAATAAGAATAAATGGGAGTAACTTTATATTAAAATTTCAACCTTTGCATCGTATTAAATGACCACACTAATAATAGAAGACGAAAAACCGGCAGCAAGATTATTGCAGCGAAAACTTGAAAAATTAGATATTGCTGTAGAAACCATGCTGCACTCCGTAGAAGAATCAGTTCATTGGTTTACCAATAATGAGCACCCTGATTTGATTTTTCTGGATATTCAGTTATCAGATGGTTTGTCGTTTGAAATTTTTGAAAAAATAAATATTCAAAGTGCCATTATTTTTACGACTGCTTACGATGAGTATGCCTTAAAAGCATTCAAATTAAATAGCATTGATTATCTTTTAAAACCTATTGATGAAGATGATTTAGAAATTGCTGTTACTAAATTTAAAACCCGAATTCCTAAAACAGATACAGGAAATCAAAACATTCAGGTTGATTTTGAGCAAATACGTCAAATGTTGTCTAATCCTTTTGAAAAGAATTATAAAAAGCGATTCACAGTTAAAATCGGACAGCATTTAAAAGTAATTACAACAGAAGAAATAGAATGTTTTTTTAGTGAAAACAAAGGGACTTACATTCATACTTTTGACAATCGTAATTATTTAATTGATTCGACTCTCGAAGTTCTGGAGCAGGAATTAGACATGAAAGATTTTTTCCGCGTAAGCAGAAAATTTATTGTACCTCTTCAGGCAATAAAAGAAATTCAGGTTTATACCAATTCCCGCCTAAAAGTTATTTTACCAACTTATAAAGAAGATGAGGTAGTTGTAAGCCGCGAAAAAGTACAGGATTTTAAGAGTTGGCTGGGTTAGGTTTCTTAGCTTCTAAAATCATGTAAAACTGAATTCCGAATAAGATAGAAGCAAGAACTAAATGGATTGCCTGACTTCCTATTGGGAAATCTAAATATGCCATTGACATTCCGGTTAAAATTTCGATTCCGATAATAGCAAGTACCCAGTTCATTTTTGAAAATCCTAAGCCAAATTTGGTGTTTTTAATGTATAAATATACGTTCACCAATAAAACCAGGATAGAGAATGAACGGTGAACATAAAAAGTAACCGAAGGATTTTGTAACCAAAGTATACTTGCTGTTAAGCCATTTTTTACCTGTTCGTCAACAAATTGACGTACCTGTGTTCCTATTGCTACTTGAATTAATGTCAGCAAAAGAGAAAATAAAAGCACGTTTCTAAAAGTTGAATTATAAGTTACTGTGGCTAATTTTGGTCTAGCCAATTGAATAATGTACAGAATAACAGCAACAATTACCAAAGCCATAACCATGTGAACCGTAATTTTTATTGGATTCAATACAGAGTAAACTACTTTTGCACCCAACCAAGCCTGAAAACCCATCATAAAAACAACTAACCACGAAAGTAAAGTGATTTTTTTGTTTTGTTTCCAAAATCTAAAAGAAGCGATTGCCATAAAAAAACAAGCCATTCCTGCTAAAGCGCCACATAATCTGTTGATGTATTCGATCCAGGTATGTAACGGATTAAAAATGGCATAATCGTGTTTGGTATATTTTTCCCAGTGCGAAGCGTCAAAAGAAGTTTGAGTCGTAAAATTGTCTTTGGCAACCAAAAGTGTTTCATCTTTAATGATTACTTGTCCTTTTTCAAAAGTACGATTCGGTTCCCAGGTTAATTCCTTTATATCCGTTGGTGGAATGTAATACCCAAAACACTTTGGCCAATCCGGACAACCCATTCCAGATCCTGTCATACGCACTAATGCGCCGGCAACAATTACTAAATAAACTAAAACTAATGCTGTTTTTGCGATTGTAGGGAAATGTTTTTTCATTCTTTTTTCGAGTGACTAAGTTTCTAAGGTGCTGAGGTTCTAAGTTTAGAACATGTAACTTGAAACTATGATATTTTAAATTTAAATAAACCTTTGTTGCTTTGTGCCTTTGTTACTTTGCACCTTTTTTTAAACCCATTTTTTCAGCTTTTTTAATTACAAAATCATAAGCTGCCTGATATTCATTCGGAATATCACCTTCTAAAATGGCTTCTTTTACAGCTTCTTTTAAAACTCCAATTTCGCGAGAAGGTTTCAAATCGAACATTTCCATGATTTCTTCACCTGAAATTGGCGGTTGAAAATTACGAACATGATCGCGTTCTTCTACTTCAACAATTTTCTTGCGAACGATTTCAAAATTCTTATGGTATTTCTTGAATTTCGATGGATTTTTGGTTGTTATATCTGCTTCACACAATGTCATTAAATCTTCGACATCTTCTCCGGCATCAAAAACCAAACGACGAACAGCGCTGTCAGTTACAATATCCTGCGCCAAAACAATTGGACGTGAACTCATAATCACCATTTTTTGCACAAATTTCATTTTGTGATTCAATGGCATGTGCAAACGTTCGAATATTTTCTTGGCCATTTTCCCGCCCAGAAATTCATGTCCGTGAAAAGTCCAGCCTTGTTTTTTATTGAAACGTTTTGTTGGCGCTTTTCCAATATCGTGCAACAAAGCTGACCAACGTAACCAAACGTCATTTGTGTTTGGGCAAATATTATCAACAACTTCCAAGGTGTGATAAAAGTTGTTTTTATGTGTATGACCTTCAATTTCTTCAACCTGATTCAACGCCGTTAATTCAGGAAGAATAATTTCTAAAAGCCCGGTTTGATATAAAAGTAAAAATCCGATAGAAGGTTTATCTGTCGAAAGAATTTTGTTTAATTCATCAACAATTCGTTCACCAGAAATGATTTTGATTCTCTCTGCATTTTGAGTTATTGCATCAAGAGAGTTTTTCTCAATCTCAAAACCTAACTGATTTGCAAAACGAATAGCACGAAGCATTCGCAAAGGATCATCAGAGTAGGTAATACTTGGATCCAAAGGAGTTTTTATAGTTTTATTTTCAAGATCAGCTAATCCGCCAAAAGGATCAGAAAGATCTCCAAATGTTTTTTCGTTTAATGATAAAGCTAATGCATTGATGGTGAAATCACGACGGTTTTGGTCATCTTCAAGAGTTCCGTTTTCTACAATTGGATTTCTGCTTTCAAAATTATAAGATTCTTTTCGGGCACCAACAAATTCAATATCAGTATCTTCAAAACGCAACATTGCAGTTCCGTAAGTTTTAAAAACCTGCACTTTAGGTTTTTTTGGCAGTAATTCAGAAACTTTCAAAGCCAATTCGATACCGCTGCCAACTGCAACAACATCAATGTCTTTTTTTGAGCCTCGATTTAAAAGCAAATCACGAACAAAACCGCCAATTACATAACTGTCAACATTTAGTTCCTTAGATGCCTGCGAAATAACTTCGAAGATTTTATTTTGTAAAGCTGCTTTATAGTTTGTTTGTATAGCCACGAATTCACGAATTTTAAATATTACATTTCTTTTCTTGAAGAGAATGAAACGTCTGCAAATTTACAACATAGAAGACGCCTTTTATAATCTATTGTTGACTTTTTTGAACAAATTCATAGTTTCAGGGATCAAATTTTATTAAAACAAAATAAGATGGCGCCGAATTTCACAAATCATAATCAATTTAAAAAAGAAATTCGTGAATTCGTGGCAAAAAAATATGGTTATAGAACTATCAAACAAATCAATCCTGATCGTTTATTTTTAAAAATTCAATTTGTATTTTTGAATCATACAAAAAAGTACAAATGAAAATTGTTATATCACCGGCGAAGTCATTAAATTTCGAAAAAGAATTACCCACAACTCAACATACAGAACCTGCTTTTTTAAAAGAAGCACGCTTGGTTCATAAAGTTTTAAAACCTAAAAAGCCTGCTGAATTATCTGAATTAATGTCGATTTCAGATAAATTATCTGATTTAAACTGGAAAAGAAATCAGGAATGGAAAACACCTTTTTCACCTGAAAATGCACGTCCGGCAATCTATACTTTTGATGGAGATGTTTATACAGGTTTAGACGCTTATACAATTCCTGTAGAGAAGTTGGATGTTCTGCAAAGTAAGCTTAGAATTTTATCCGGACTTTATGGTGTCTTGAAACCGCTTGATTTAATGCAGGCATACCGTTTAGAAATGGGAACAAAATTGCCTGTGGGCGAGTATAAAAACCTACATGAATTCTGGAAACCAACCGTTACTAAAGCTTTAAACAAAGAATTGGTAAAAGGAGAGTTGTTTGTGAATTTAGCCAGTAACGAATATTTTTCGGCTGTAGATGTAAAGGCTTTAAAAGTTCCTGTGATCACACCGGATTTTAAAGATTACAAAGACGGAAAACTAAAAATGATCAGTTTCTTTGCTAAAAAAGCAAGGGGTATGATGGTACGTTATATCATCGATACCAATGCAGAAACGATTGACGACCTAAAAGGGTTTAACTACGAAGGTTATCAGTTTGATGCGAATCTTTCTAAAGGAAATCATTTGGTTTTTACGAGATAGGGTTTTTTTTGAAGGTTCAAAGGTTCAAAGATGCAAAGGTTCAGAGGTTTTTTTGTGAAGGTGCTAAGACTCTAAGTTCCTGAGATTCTAAGTTTTTTAAAGAGAGTCGGAGACTCGACCTATATTGTAGGGAGGGATTTTAATCCCTTCAAGTTTGCAAATTTTTGGTCCATATCTAGTTCTATAAATAATAAAAAAGCCGGGCTAAATAAATAGCTCGGCTTTTTCGTATTATAAATCAATTATTATTAATGCATTGCATCAGCAGGATTAATTTTGTTTTTTCCTTTTTTGATTAAAAGAATAATTGGTATACAAAATAGGAACATAATTCCTAAATACATAAAAATATCCATATAGGCTAGTACTGTACTTTGTTTCATTACTGAGTATTCCAGACCTTGATAAGCTTTTTTCAATGCGACATCAGCGCTATATCCTTTAGACATAAAAGCTCTTTGCATTCCCGCAATACGTTGTTGAACATCATATTTTGCAGGATCTAAATTGGTCAATAAGTTTACTCTGTGTTCCTGACTCAAACGTGTGATAAAAGTGGTGATAATTGCAATACCAAATGAACCACCTAATTGTCTCATCATTCCGGTAAAAGCGGCTCCTTCACCAATATGTTTTCCTTTTAAAGTAGAAAGTGAAAGTGTTGTAATAGGTACAAAAAGTAATCCTAAACCAATTCCTCTTAAAATCAAAGGCCAATACATATGCTCGACACCGGTATCAGGAGTCATACGACTGTACATCAAAAAGGTAAAGAGGAAAAATACAAAAAATCCAACTCCAACCATATAACCTTGCGGCACACCTTTTTGAATCATATTACCCACAAATGGCATCATGATCGCTGTGGTAATCGACCCTGGAATCAATAATAAACCGGCATCTGTCGCTGTCCATCCTAAAATAGATTGCGTGTAGATTGGGATAATTAACGTTGATCCGTATAAACCGAAACCAAGAATGAAACACATTACGGTTCCAATTCTTAAATTTCCATCTTTTAGAACACTTAAATTTACAATTGGATGTTTATAAGTAAGCTCTCTCCATACAAATAAAATTAATCCAAGAACTGTAACAACACTTAAGGTTACAATAGACGAATCATTAAACCAATCGTCTTGTTGACCATGTTCCAGAACGAATTGAAGTGATCCGATAAAAGCGGCCAATAATATAATTCCCCACCAGTCAACCTGATTTGCTTTTAATTTCTCTCCATATTTCGGGCTTCTTACAAAAGTAAGCGCCAGAATAGTTGCAATAATCCCCAACGGAATATTGATATAAAATATATAAGGCCAGGAATAATTATCTACTAAATATCCTCCCAAAGGCGGACCTAAAGTTGGACCAACAATTACACCCATTCCGTAAATTGCCTGTGCCATACCACGTTTTGCCACTGGATAACTTTCGGTGATAATAGTTTGCGCGGTTACGAGTAGTGCACCACCACCCATACCTTGTACAAACCTAAAAGCTACCAGTTCCCATATATTAGTCGCATTACCGCATAAAAAGGAACAGACCGTAAATATTATGATAGAAGCCACAAAATAATTACGTCTCCCAAATTGTTGCGAAAGCCAACTCGTCATCGGAATTACAATAACATTCGCAATTGCGTATGCTGTAATTACCCAAGCTACATCAGTTAAAGTAGCACCAAGGCTACCTCGCATGTCTGTTAGAGCTACGTTTACAATCGTGGTATCTACAATTTCCAGCAAGGCACAAAGTACCGCCGTAATCGTGATTATGACACGTCTGTAACCGTATTCTACTAAATCGTCGTCTGCTTGTACTGCTGTTGCCATTATTTTATTTTAAATGTACATCTACATCAACATTCATTCCTGGTCTTAGTAATTTTACTTTTTCAGGATCGTTAGATTCATCTAAACTAATTTTTACCGGTAATCTTTGAATCGTTTTTACGAAGTTACCTGTTGCGTTATCAGGAGGTAATAATGAGAAACGAGATCCTGTTGCAGGAGAAAATGAAGTTACTGTACCTTTGAATTCATATTTAGGATAAGCATCAACTTTTAAGCTTACTTTTTGTCCCACAATCATTTTGTTTAATTGTGTTTCTTTAAAGTTAGCAACAACCCAAGCTTCATTATTATTGATGATATAAAATAAAGATTGTCCTGGTTGAACCAATTGTCCCGGCTGAATATCAACTTTAGAAACCTGTCCGTCAATTGCAGCAGTTACAACAGTATAGCTAAGATTTAAATGCGCAACATCTAACATTGTTTTTGCTTTTTTGATATTAGCAGCAGCAACTTCAGTTTGTTTGTCGGAAGCTTTAGATTTAGATTCAATTACTGATTTTTGGTAAGAACTAGCTCTTTGTTGTTGCTCTAAAACACGCACTTGATTTTCGGCTTCGTCTTTTGCAGATAAAGCTTGCTCGTATTGTTGTTTTGTAATTGTATGAGTTTTATACAAATTGTTGTAACGGTTATAATCGTTTGTAATTTGTCTTAATCTGATTTTTGCGCTTTCGATAGAACCTGTAGCAGATTTCATTTGAGCATCAGAAACTGAAATACTTGCATTAGCGCTTCCAATATCAGCTTTTGCAGCTTCATATTGACCTTCGGCACCTAGTAAAGCAGCATTAGCTTCGTCGATTTTTAATTGATAATCTCTTTTATCGATAGTAAATAAAGTATCACCTTTTTTTACAAAGTCATTATCTTTTACATACACTTTACTAATATATCCAGATACTCTAGGAATAATTGGATTCATTTTTTTCTCAATTTGAGCATCATCCGTTTCTTCATGAGCTAAAGAGTGCAGGTATTTTGATATTCCGTAAGTTCCGCCCACTAAAACCAAAACGGTTAGTATAATGATGAATTTAGTATTTGTTTTTTTCTTTTCCATGAGAGCTATCGATTATATTTTAGAAAGATTGAATGATTGTGATAATTGTCCTGATACGGATAGTAATTCGTAGTATTTTTGAATAATTGTTGCTTTAGACAAAGCAGTATTTATTTTAGCACTTAAGTGTTCAACGTCAGCTTCAACTAAATCATTGGTGTCAGATAAACCGTTATCAAATTTATCTTTTACAAGTCTGTAGTTTTCGCTGGCTTGTTGAAGCGCTTCGTCATAAACCACACTTTGGTTGATCGCTAAGTCATAATCTTCAATAGATTTTTGAACCTCAACTTTGATACGATCCGTCATAATAGCTTCAGAGTTTTTAGCTTCTAATGCTTTACTTTCGGCTTCTCTTACATGCGCGCTATTTTTGTAGATTCCTGATAAATCATACGATAGACCAACTCCAAAGTTCATAGCATATCTTACAGTAATGATATCTTTAAGATCTAATGCAGTATAACCACCCAATAATGCAAGAGATGGATAATAACTTGCTTTTGCTATTTTAATGTTAGCCTCGGTTGCTTTTTGTTGAAAACGAATTGCTTCTAAATCTTTTCTGTTCTGTAACGCTAGTGCATCAGATGTTGGTGCATTAGTTGTTTTTAAATTAAAGAAATCAGCTTCATTAACCTGAAGTTTTACACTTGGCTCTAATTTTAATAAAGTAGTAAGGTAAAAGTTAATATTATTGATGTTGTTATTAGCTTCATCAATAGATAATTGCGTTTTAGAAACCAACAATTGTGCTTTCAATAAATCATTTCTCGGAATGATTCCGTTTTTCTCTAATTCCGTAAAATCAGTTACACGTTGTTTAGCTTGCTTTTGATTTTCGTTCAAAAGGTCCAATGTTTTTTGAGCTTTGTATAAAGCAGTATAATAAGTAACTACACGCAAAGCGACATCTTCTTTTGTTTTAGCAGCATAAGCAGTTTCAGCTTCGTATAAATTATCGGAAGCACTTATACTATTTTGAATTTTAAATCCAGAGAATATTGGTAAACTTAACGTCGCCATTCCAAACATTACTCGATCCGGAGATGGCATTGGATTTGCACTTGCCTGATCGCCACTGTTGTGCATATCAATCGAGGCTTTTGTCAGACGTTGGTATTGACCTGAAATTTTTAAATCCGGATATTGATTGTTTTTTACCGTTTGCAGTTCGTATTTCTTTGTGTTTACCTTAGTATCGGCAAGCGTAACTTCGTTACTCTTTTCCCAAGCCATTTTAACGGCTTCATCTAAGGTTAAACTTGTTTTTTCTTGTGCTTCTATTGATGAAATTCCGATAAAGAAAATCCCAAAGAGCATTAATTGATTAATTTTCATAAACAAGTAGAGCTTTTATAGTTTGTTGAATGTGCTTTGTAAGACTGGTTTTAATGTACTCATTGTACATGGCTTCTGTTTTTAAATTTAATAATTCTTCATAAAAAGATTTATTCATATGAAAGTGAAAGAAAGTTCCAATAATTGTGGGAGTGATAAGCGGAATGATGACATCTTTCCTGAAAACACCTTTTTCCTGACCTTGAGTAATAATACTCTCAACAGATTTTAGATTCCCTTTTTTTAGTTCTGTAAAGGCAATAAAGCTTTTTTCTCTTTTTTTTGCGTTGATTTCAAAATGTAAAACCCTGAAAATCCCTTTGTTGCAACTGATTCTGTGAATGTAAATTTCGATTAATTTATTGACTTTTTCAATAGGTTCCAGATCTTCCTGTAACAAATTTTCGAGTCTTAATTTTAAATCAGAAGTTTTATAAAGGATTAAAGCTTCAAGAAGACGCTCTTTAGAACCAAAATAGTACGAAATCATGGCAACATTAATTTTTGCCACTTTTGAGATATCCCGTATCGATGTACCTTCAAATCCTTTTTCAGAAAAAAGCTTTTCTGCGACTTCAAGAATCTGAATTTTTTTATCGTTTAATTCGATGTATGACATGGTATTGTTTCTAATGCGATACAAAATTAAACAAGTGTTTAAATTAAACAGTCGTTTAATTTATTTTTAACATAATATTAACAGAAAACCATGTAGTGATTTTTGAGCAGAAATACTCTTTAAAGCTAGTGTTTATAAACGAAAAAGCTGAAATAATATTATGAGTTATATTATTTCAGCTATAGGTTTTGTGCGATCTTGTCATTCCGATGGAAAAGGAATCTTCGTTGATTAATCACGTTACGTGACTTCGACTTCGCTCAGTCTGACAAAAGATTTCTCATTAATTTATCTAATCTCTCCAACAAATTTCTCAATTTTTCCAGAACCACTTTCACTCAAATGTTTGATAAAAGCACTTCCGATAATAGCTCCTTTTGCAAATTTGGTAGCCTGATTAAAAGTTTCTTTATTTGAAATTCCAAAACCAACAATTTGTGGGTTTTTAAGATTCATGTTTGCAATTCTTTCGAAATAACTTTCCTGAATATTTCCGAAACCTGCTTGTGATCCTGTAACACTTGCAGAACTTACCATATAAATAAATCCGTTTGAAACGCTGTCGATAAAACGAATACGTTCGTCAGAAGTTTGTGGTGTAATTAGGAACACATTGATTAAACCGTATTTTTCGAAAATAGCTTTGTATTCGTCCGCATAAACGTCAACAGGTAAATCCGGAATAATTAAACCGTCGATACCAATTTCAGCACATTTTTTACAAAAAGCTTCAACTCCGTATTGTAACATCGGATTAAAATATCCCATAATAATCAACGGAATTTTTACGCTTTCGCGGATGTTTTTCAGCTGATCGAATAGAATTTGAGTCGTCATTCCGTTATGAAGAGCCTGTGTAGAACTTGCCTGAATTGTAGGTCCATCGGCCAAAGGATCACTAAATGGCAAACCAATTTCGATTAAGTCCACGCCATTTTTTTCTAAATCCTGAATGATTTGAACCGTATCGTTTAAATTCGGATATCCAGCTGAAAAATAAATAGAAAGTATCTTTTTATCTTCTTGTAATTTTTGAGTTATTCTGTTCATCATTTTTATTTTTTATCCTAACAGTCCCGAAGCTTCGGGATAAAACCTGTTAGGTATTTTATTAAGTTTTATTTTTTTTGCCACAGATTTCACAGATTAAAATGATTTTTTTATTTCATCTGCTTAATTCAATCTGTGAGAATCTGTGAAATCTGTGGCATTATTTTTAAGCAATAACAATCTTACTTGTCCAATTTTCATCTTTACTTTCTACTAATAAAAGTCCGGAATCTGAATCGTTTATTTGTGCAATTAATTCTCCGTTTTTATTCCAGAAAGCACTTTTTCCTCCAGCTGGACGTCCCCAGGATTCACCGCTGAAATTCGACATCAAAACATTCATTTTATGTTTTTGAGCGTAACTTTGCAAGTCTTGATAAGCACTTGGGATTCCGTTAACCGTAAAGAAAATGTTGGCAATATAAATATCAGTTTCTCTTTTGCAGGCATTTTCCGGATGCAGCGGATTATCAATATCAGCACAAATGGCAAAGGAAATTTTTTGATCTTCAATCGTAATCATTGGATTGTAATCGAAAGTAGATTGAAAAAACTCGTCTTCGCCTTCATGCAAAAATTGCTTCGTATATATAGAAACGGAGTTGTCAGGAGAAATAATAAATTCCCCAATAAACAATTCTGATTCTATTTGAATTGGTGTACCTGCGATAATAATGATATTATTTTCGACAGCTAGCTTTTTTAAATCTTCAAGTCTTGAATCGTCTTTTGTGAAGGCTAATTTCTGAGCATGTTCTCTTTCATAACCTGTAATAGACATTTCAGGAAATGTAATTAATTGTGCTCCGTTTTTTACAGCCAATTTTATAAGACGATAATGATCTGATAAATTAGCTTGAATATCTCCTCGTGTTGGTTTTGTTTGTGCTGCGGCTAGTATCATTGCTTACTATTATTTAACTTTCCATATAAATCCAGGCTGTTGTTCCTGATTTTAACTTGACCTGAACTCTTTTGTAAGCATTAGATTCAAATAAGTCAACTTTGGCTAAATCTGAATCTGAGACATTAAAAACAACACCGTGTATAATATCTGCAGGAATTTCGCTTGCTACGACTACGACATAATCTGCCATTCCAAATTCTTCTTCTATTTGCAGGCTTTTTAGTTTGTAACCCAAAAGTTGATCCGGAGTTCCGGTCAGGACTTTATTAAAAATCTGCATTTGAATTTGTTTCGACCGTAATGTTCCGTAAGAGAATAACTGTTCCATAAATTATTATTTTTCTCGTTATTTGTTTGCGTTAGGGATTACTTCACTTGATTCTATTTTTTATTGGAGTTCAGTGAACTTTGTTTGGAGCGGTATCTCCCGATTTAGAAAAACAAGGCTTTTTAGTCGTAGTTTTTGTTAATCGGGATTATAGCGGATAGCCCGTCCGCCGCGGTGGAGGACGCCCAAATTAATCTTATAATTTAAAATAATCGATATAATTGTCTAAATCTTTGTCGCCACGACCTGATAGACTGATAACTACAATATCTGTTGGTTTAAACTTCTTTTGATCTAAAACGGCAAAAGCATGCGCGCTCTCGATCGCTGGAATAATTCCTTCTAACTTGGTAAGCTGTAAACCGGCATTCATAGCATCGTCATCAGTTACGGAGAAAAATTCGCCACGACCAGTTTGTGCCAAATGTGCGTGCATTGGTCCAACTCCAGGGTAATCTAAACCTGCTGAAATAGAATAAGGCTCTGTAATTTGTCCGTCAGGAGTTTGCATTAAAAGGGTTTTGCAACCGTGAATAACACCTACTTTTCCTAATTTGCTTGTTGCCGCACTGTGACCGCTATCAACACCTTTTCCGGCTGCTTCAACAGCAATAATTCCGACTTGCGGTTCATGCAAAAAGTGATAATAAGTTCCTGCAGCATTACTTCCGCCACCAATACAAGCAACTACATAATCAGGATTTTCGCGTCCTTCTTTTTCTTTTAACTGCCATTTTATTTCTTCTGAAATTACACTTTGAAAACGCGTAACCATATCCGGATAAGGATGTGGACCAATGGCAGATCCAATAATATAATGTGTATCAACCGGATTGTTGATCCAGTCGCGAATGGCTTCGTTTGTAGCGTCTTTTAAGGTTCTTGAACCAGAAAGTGCGGGACGAACCTCAGCGCCTAACATTTTCATACGGGCCACATTTGGTGCCTGACGAGCAATGTCGATTTCGCCCATATAAACGATACATTCCAAGCCCATAAGTGCACAAACTGTTGCTGTTGCGACACCGTGTTGACCTGCTCCGGTTTCGGCAATAATTCGTTTTTTACCCAAACGTTTTGCTACCAATATTTGCCCAATCGTATTGTTGACTTTGTGGGCTCCGGTATGGTTTAAGTCTTCTCTTTTTAAATAGATTTTGGTATTGTATTTCTCTGATAAGCGTTTTGCAAAATAAAGCGGACTTGGACGTCCAACATAATCTTTTAGCAATTGGTCAAATTCTGCTTTAAAATCTGGCTCGCTTGTTATTTTTAAATAGTTTTGGCGTAATTCTTCTACATTTGGATATAACATTTCTGGAATGTAAGCTCCTCCAAATTCTCCGTAATATCCCTTTTCGTTGACATTATAATTCATTGTGTAGTTGTTTAGGGTTTAAAGTTGCAGGTTTTAGATTTTTCTGAAACTTTCTTAATAAACTTTTATTTTTTAATCCCGGTTCTGTCTCAAATTTACTGTTTACATCAATCGCGTAAATCGGAATTTTAAGGTTTTTTATTGCGGGTATTTCTTCAATTCCAATGCCGCCACTTAAAAACAGCGGTTTCTCAGATTTGTAATTTTCTAATATTTTCCAGTCAAAAGTGGTTCCGTTTCCACCTGGTAATTTTCCTTTTGTATCGAATAGGAAATAATCACACACATTTTCAAAAGGTTTTAAAACTTCGAAATCAAAACTTTCATCGACAGAGAAGACTTTGATGATTTCAATTGTAACACCAATTTTGGCGTCAATCTTAGATTTTAATTCCTGACAAAATTCAACAGATTCTTTTCCGTGTAACTGAACTGCCTGTAAATGATATTTCTCAGCTTTTGACATGATATTATCAACAGTTTCATCTACAAAAACGCCTGTTTTTTTAATGGTGTGAATCAGTTCCGGAATCGTTCCGTCAAAATAGCGAGCGGATTTTTC
Source organism: uncultured Flavobacterium sp. (assembly GCF_963422545.1). Lineage (NCBI taxonomy): Bacteria > Pseudomonadati > Bacteroidota > Flavobacteriia > Flavobacteriales > Flavobacteriaceae > Flavobacterium > uncultured Flavobacterium sp. The sequence goes on along the minus strand of NZ_OY730238.1, from coordinate 225,684 downwards.
CCAGAAAATAAATCCCATATAATCGGGTAGGAGCGATCCTACTTCGAGTATATTGTCGGGATATTTCATACCGCAGATTTTAAGTTTCATTTTTTTATTTGTTTTGCCGCGAAGGCGCTAAGACACTAAGTTTTTGTTTTTATTAATTTCACTAATTGGCACAAATTAAATTTGCGACTTTGTGACTTTGTGGCAAGCCGTCAAAGACTCAGCTTGCTTATAAATTCAGTTGCAGCTTCTCCCGCGTTATCGGTTTTCATGAAGTTTTCTCCAATTAAAAAACCGGTGTAACCGTAAGGTCTTAGTTCAGAAATGGCTTCGATTGATGAGATTCCGCTTTCAGAAACTTTTACAAAATCATTTGGAATTTGAGAGGCAAGTTGTTTGCTGAAATCCAGACTTACTTCAAAAGTTTTTAGGTTTCGATTATTTACACCAATCATGTCCAAACTTGGCATAATCGATTTTTCTAATTCTTCCTGATTGTGAACTTCCAATAAAACTTCTAAACCTAGTTTTTTAGCAAATTCTGATAATGATTTTATTTCTTCACGAGTTAAAACCGCTGCAATCAATAGAATCAAATCGGCTCCAAAAGCTTTCGCTTCCAGAATTTGATATTCATCAACTATAAATTCTTTTCGCAATAGCGGAATATTTACACTTGCTCTTGCCAAAAGTAAATCGTCAAGAGAACCTCCAAAATACTTTCCATCTGTTAAAACTGAGATTCCGCAAGCACCTGCATTTTCATATCCTTTTACCACTTCTTCAACCGTAAAACTTTGGTTAATTACTGATTTTGATGGAGAACGACGTTTATGTTCTGCAATAATTCCGGTTGAACTTGTTTTTAGTTTTTGACTTAAAGAAATGGTTTCTCTTCCAAAAAATACTGAACTTTCCAATTGCGAAATCGGAATGATTGATTTTTTAAGAACGACTTCTCGCTGTTTATCTATAATTATTTTATCTAAAATGTTCATGTTTTCTTTGTTTCAGGTTTCAAGTTTTTTTTGTTTCAAGTTGTTGGAACCTGAAACAAAAAAAACTTGAAACTAAATTTTACTTACTTAATTCTTGTAATGTTTGCAATGCTTTTAATCCTTTTCCAGAGAACAAGCTTTCTTTCGCTTGTTTAAAGCCTTCTTGTGGAGAGCATTTTGTTACTGTTGAAATCGCCATTGCTGCATTTGCACAAACAACATTATTTTGTGCCTCACTTCCTTTTCCGGAAATGATATTGACAAACATATCTGCCGATTCTTCGATTGTTCTTCCTCCTTCAATTTCTCTTTGTGATAAAAGGCGAACTTTAAAATCTTCCGGTTTTAACATGCCTTCCATATCGCTTGTAATGATTTTTGTTGGACCTGTTAAGGAGATTTCGTCATATCCGTCAAGCGAATGCAAAATAGTGAAATTGATATCAGTACTTTGATACAAGTAGGCGTACATTCTAGCTAATTCAAGATTGAAAACGCCGACCAATTGATTTTTAGGAAACGATGGATTTACCATTGGTCCCAACATATTAAAGAAGGTTTTTACGGCTAATTCTTTACGGATTGGTCCAACATTTTTCATTGCTGGGTGAAATAATGGTGCGTGTAAAACACAAATTCCTGCTTTGTCAATACATTTTTCTAAAAACGAAGGATCATTGCTGAATTTGATTCCCATTTTTTCCATTACGTTGCTCGATCCTGAAATCGATGAAACGCCATAATTTCCGTGTTTTGCTACTTTTATTCTAGCTCCAGCTGATATAAATGACGCTAAAGTCGAGATGTTGAAAGTGTCTTTTCCGTCACCGCCCGTTCCGCACAGATCGATGGTGTTGTAAGCTGATAAATCAACACGGATGCATAATTCCAGTAAAGCTTCGCGAAAACCCGAAAGCTCTTCAATAGTAATACTACGCATCATAAATACGGTCAAAAATGCCGAAATCTGACTTGGGTTATAACTTCCGCTTGAGATATTAATCAATACGTCTTTTGCTTCTTCTTTTGAAAGCACTTCGTGGTTGATTAATTTATTTAGTATATTTTTCATTCTTTTTAAGGTTCTGAGTTGCTGAGACTCTAAGTTGCTAAGATTTTAAACTGTGGCTGTAAACTGAAAACTAGCTCTTTATCCAGTTCTCTAAAATCCTTTTCCCGTTTGGAGTTAAAACGCTTTCCGGGTGAAACTGAACACCTCTAACATCAAAAGTTTTGTGTCTTAACGACATAATTTGTCCATTTTCATCTATTGAAGTGGCTTCAAGAGCTTCTGGTAAATTGGCATCAACAACCCATGAATGGTATCTTCCTACTTCGAATTCATTGCCTAAACCTTCAAATAAAATTTCATCAGAAACTACGGTTTTTACATTCGTTGCAACGCCATGATATACTTTGTCAAGATTTGAAAGCGTTCCGCCAAAAACTTCTCCGATGGCTTGTTGTCCTAAACAAACTCCTAAAATACTTTTTGTTGGGGCGTATTTCTGAATCACTGCTTTTAATAAACCTGCTTCGTCCGGAATTCCAGGTCCTGGAGAAAGTAATATTTTGTCGAAAGATGCAATTTCGTCAATATCAAATTCATCGTTTCTGTAAACCGTAACTTCGCAGTTTAAATCTTCCAGATAGTGCACTAAATTATAAGTGAAACTATCGTAATTGTCTATAACTAATATTTTTTTCATGTCTTTGTTTGTTTCAAGTTTTCTTTGTTTCAGGTTTCAAGTTCTGTGACTGAAAACTGCAACTGAAAACTATTTTTTTTATTTTTCTCGAACGTACTTTTCAGTAATAATGCGGTCGATTCCTAATTTTTCTACTTTTTCAATTCCTTTTTGAGTCAGCGTATCATTTTTAATTTTTATCACAAACTCAAATTTTCCATTTTCCCACTGACGGTTATTAAAAAACTCTAAATTCTCTGTATAAATACTATCTTTTAAAGTGTATTTTCCGCCTCCGCCAAAGAATACTGCTGCAGTACTGTCTTTTCCGTTATTCATATCATGATTGAAAAAAGCAAAATGGGTATCATTTATAATTTTTATCATTTTTGTTTTTGGATTGAAAGTCGAGAATGTTGAATCTTTTTCTGTCGTTTCTGCAGATATCAGACGCCAGGTTCCGTTTAAAGGAAGTACGTTTGATTCTTTCTTAGTTTCACATGATATTAAAAGAACGAAAGCAATAACAATAGCAATTAAATTTTTCATAGGTTTTTGGGTTTATAGTTTTGGTTTATCTTGTTTCAAGTTTCAAGTTCTGCCACTGAGACTGAGAACTGTGACTGAATACTATATTTTCTCCGCCATTTCAAGCGCTGTATTCAAGGCTCTTAATTTATTATAAACTTCCTGCATTTCACTTTCTTCGTCTGAGCTTGCTACGATTCCAGCGCCGGCCTGGCAATGTAATTGATGATTTTTACTTAAAAATGTTCTGATCATAATTGCGTGATTAAAGTTTCCGTTAAAATCCATGAAACCTATTGCTCCTCCATAAAAATTGCGATTTGTTTTTTCGTAATCTTCAATCAATTGCATGGCTCTGTGTTTTGGTGCTCCGCTCAAAGTTCCGGCTGGGAAAGTATCAGCAACGACTTGCATTGTTGTAGCTTTTTCGTGTAAATGTCCTGTTACTTTAGAAACTAAGTGAATTACATGCGAGAAAAACTGAACTTCTCTATATTTTTCTACGTTTACATCATGTCCGTTTCGGCTTAAATCATTTCTGGCTAAATCGACTAACATTACGTGTTCGCTGTTTTCTTTTTTATCTTCAGATAATTGTTTGGCTAAAACTGCGTCGTGTTCGTCATTTCCGGTTCTTTTGAAAGTTCCGGCGATTGGGTGAATTTCGGCTTTTCTGTTTTTGACGATAATTTGTGCTTCGGGCGAAGACCCAAATATTTTGAAATCTCCGTAGTCAAAAAAGAATAAATACGGTGATGGATTTATACTGCGTAAAGCTCTGTAAACATTGAATTCGTCGCCTTTGAAACCTTGTGTAAAACGACGTGATAATACTAATTGAAAAACGTCTCCACGGAAACAATGTTTTTTGGCTAAAGCCACATTGTGTTTGAATTCATCATCTGTTAAGTTTGAGAAACCTTCGCCTTCTTTTGTGAATTTGTATGATGCAATATTTCTGGATTGTAATAATTGCTCAATTTCCGAAATATTGTTTCTTCCGTCTACGCTATGACAGAAAATATAGGCTTCGTTTTTGAAGTGATTAATTGCAATGATGTTTTGGTAAACCGCATAAAAAACATCCGGAATTAAAGTAGCACTGTCTTTTTTGGCAATTGAAACTTTCTCGAAATAACGAACGGCGTCATAAGATATGTATCCGAATAAACCATTATTGATGAATTTAAAATCGTTTTTCTCTGATTTAAACTGGCTTGAAAATTCCTGAATTACTTCCGGAATATTTGTTGAAGCATCGATAGCAATTTGCTCGGTTGTTCCGTCAGGAAAAGTTTTTGAAATGATTTCGTTTTCGATTTTAATCGTCGCAATCGGGTTGCAGCAAATGTACGAGAAACTGTTGTCATTTCCGTGATAATCACTACTTTCCAGTAATAAACTATTTGGGAATTTGTCTCTTATTTTAAAATAAATACTTACCGGCGTGATCGTGTCTGCCAGAATTTGTTTGTAGTGTGTGTTGAGTATAAAAGGTTTCAAAGTATTTCGTTTTTTAATTTTTAATGTGTTTTTGTTTGAGTTAAGACCAAAAAAAAAGGCTTGTCGTGATGACAAGCCTTTTATATTTATAGTTTTACAATACCATAGGAAGCTTTGTTCACGACGTTTGACGTAAATTCTTCCACCACCAAGTATTGTTCATTAATGTTTTCATTTCCTTATTTTGATGTGACAAAGATATAAATGTAATTTGAATTAGAATACATAAAATTTCAAAAAAAACTTTTCTAAATCTGAAAATTTGTTAAATTTCAAATAAACAAGTGTTTTTTAATTCTTTAATTTCCAATTGCAAGTGTATTGTTTTGGTTCATTCTAAAGTCTGGATTTCCTTTGATATTAGGCATTGTAAACAATTCACTGTTTTTTACTGAAGTATAATCTATTAGCAATGCCGGATCACCATAATATTTTTGAATTGCAGGATTTCCTCCGCTTGATTCACTGGTAATTCCTCCATTACAATTATTAACGATTAGATTTTTGAATGTAATTTTAGATAAATTAGCTGGTTCGTCTCCAATATTTGATTCTAATATAACAAAAGGAGTGAAGCCTGAAACAATACTATTAGTAAGATTAAAGAAAGTGTTTTCTCTAATATGAACAGATTCTTTAACAAGTCCCTGATTGTTTTCTTCCACATTTACCATTGTAATGTTGCTTGCATTTATCCTGGTTAATTTTTTGGTCATATCTGTGTTCTCAATTTTATCGTATGAATCAACTTCAAAACATCTTGAACCCGAAACATCTGAAGAAAACGGATGACGAATTGCGATACTGTTGCTGATATCGCATTGAACACCTTGCGTAAAATCAAAATCATCATCTGTAGTTCTGTAAGAAATTAAGTTGCTCATAACCATATCTCCACCATAACTTTCGAAAGAGTCATCATTTGAATAACTAATTTGAATATTACTCAAAACGGTTTTTTTACCTACACCGGCTAACGAAAGTCCGTTAAGTTCTTTTAAAGAGCTTAGTTTTCGACCGGCATATTCAATTCGTACATATTTTAAAACACCCGAATTGTCGTTAGCATCCTGACCTCCATAGTGATTTAACATTGGTTCCAAATCAAAAGGAAGGATATGGATTCCGCCAATTGTATTAATTGGAGCTTTTCCTAAAATAATGATTCCGCCCCAGTCACCAGGTTTTCTTTGTGTAACTTCTTTGTTTGAAGTAAAAACAATAGGATCAGTTTCCAGACCTTCGGCTACAATTTTAGCACCATTTGTAATTACCAGAGTTCCGCAGGTTTTATCGTCTCCGCGAATTACTGTTCCGGGTTCTATTGTTAATACGGCATTATTAGTAACATATACTACACCTACTAATTGGTAAGTGTTTCTTTTTGTTAATCTCATGTCTTTATCAATCGTCCCGGCGATGATATTAGTAGCTTCGCTATATTCGGTATTTGCAGGTTTAAAGTTGGTCCAATTGTTCATCCAGTTTGAGCTGCCAATAATTCCTTTAGGTTGTTGTTGTGCCTGTAGACAAAAAGTGCTCAGTAAAGTGACAATAGCAATACATATTTTTGTTTTCATAACGATGATTTTGATTCTGGTTTCAGTTTTTTTTTTAATCAGTCCAAAAGTATAAGCCGTATGTTAATCAAAGTCTTATGTGTTATTATGAAAGTGTTATGTAAATATTAAGAATGTTATTTTTTTGAAAATAATGTAAAAATAAACCCCAATAGTTTAAAACTATTGGGGTTTATTTAAATAATATTAAGAATTGTTGCTGTTTAAAATATTAGAATTTTAAAGCTACAGTTAATTCAAATTCGTCATTGATAGTTTTGTCTCCTAAACCTTCGAAGAAACTTCCTGAACCGTATTTAATATCATATTTAGTTCTGTCAACTTTGAAAGCAGTTGTAGCAGTGTTTCCTTTTACAGTGATATCAAAAGTTACTGGTTTAGTGATTCCTTTGATAGTTAAATCAGCAGTTACAGTATAAACGTCAGTTGCTTTAGCTCCGATAGTTTTGAAAACTAATTTTGAAGTTGGGAATTTTTCAGTTCCAAAGAAATCATCAGCTTTTAAGTGACCATTCAATTTTCCTTGGTATTCTCCAGTTAAATCAGTAGAAGTTAATGAAGTCATATCAACAGTGAAAGAACCACCAGTTAATTTTTTTCCTTTGAAAACTACAGCTCCTTCTTTGAAGTTTACAGTTCCAGAGTGCTCTCCAGTTACTTTTTTACCTACCCATTTGATAGTACTTGCTTTTACGTCGATTTTTTTAGTTTGAGCATTTACTGATATACTAGCTGCTGCTACGAATAATGCTATTGCAATTGTTTTTAAATTTTTCATTTTGTTTAAAATTGATTTTGGATTAATAATAATTATATAGTGATAAATAATTCTTCGTGAGATTTTCTAACTTTTTTGTAATGTTGAGTATCGTCTTCGTCATGTCTGTAACCAACAGTAGCAATAACTGAAGCGTTTAAACCTAATTTGTCAAAACCTAAGATTTCATTGAATGCAGCGGCATTAAAGCCTTCCATTGGAGTTGCATCGATTTTTAATTCAGCTGCAGCGGCTAGTAATGTACCTAAAGCAATATAAGTTTGTTTTGCTGTCCAGGTGTTTTTTGCATCTTGCGATAAGTTAGAGATTGTGCCTTTCATCATGTCAGCAAATCCAGCCAAAGCATCAGCGGGAACACCTCTTGTTTCACTAATATTTTGAATGTAAGCGTCTACAGATTCTGCTCCGGCATTTAAGTCGTTAGCAAAAACAAATATTTGTGAAGCATCTGTAACTTGAGTTTGACCGTAAGCAGCAGCTTTTAATTGCTCTCTAATTTCAGGGTTTTCTATGATAACAACTTTATAAGGTTGTAATCCGTATGAAGAAGCAGCTAATCTAACAGCTTCTTTTAATGTATTTAAATCTTCAATAGAGATTTTTTTTGTTGCATCAAATTTTTTGGTTGCGTATCTCCAGTTTAAATTTTCTAATAATGTACTCATAATTTTAAATTTATTTATTGGTTCTGTATTTTTCTAATAACTGATTTAATAATTCTAATTCTTCCTGACTTATATTCTCAGCAAACACACGCTCATGTGCATCTACTTTTGGGTCTAATTCTTTTAAAACATCTAATCCTTTTTGAGTGATTAGAACTTCAATTTTTCGTCGGTTGCCAGGGCAAACATTTCGAGTCACAAAATCCTTCAATAATAATTTGTCTACTAATCGGGTTGTGTTACTTGTTTTTGCCAGCATACGTTCCTGTATCACACACATATTAGCGGGATTTCCTTTTTGTCCTCTTAATATACGTAGCACATTATATTGTTCTCCAGATAAATCATACGGTTTTATCAACTCGTTGAAATGATCCTGAATCACGTTTTGCGTGTACATGATATTTAGAATAACTTTTTTCGCATTATCCATCTTAACTGTACTTTTTATAACCTCTTCAATTGTCATAGTTGTAAGTGTATAATTTGTATGTACAAATGTATAGCTTTTAATAGTTGTATATACAAGTGTTGTGTTAATTTTTTGTTAATTGAATGAAAACGAAATAGTAAGATCACAAATTCGATCTGACTAGTATAAAAATAGAATAAATTTTTAATTTAAAATGTTGCTCTTTTGATATTTAACGATTGTTTAAAATTAAAGGTAAAGAGGTAAGACTAATTTTTTAAAGTTTTATGTTGTGACGCAAAGTAAACCCGACAGGTTTTTAAAACCTGTCGGGTTTGATAATCTATAAGCTGCAAAAGAAATTTAAACTAAAAAGAATAATTAATTAAGTGCCAGGTATAAAGCAGCTGCTAAACCAGATCCAATTATTGGTCCTATAATCGGAATCCAGGCATATCCCCAATTACTGCTTCCTTTTATAGGTAAAATAGCGTGTATAATTCTTGGGCCTAAATCTCTTGCCGGATTTATAGCATAGCCCGTGGTTCCTCCCAGCCCCAAACCAATTACCCAAACCAGTATTGCTACCGGAAGTGCTCCAATGGTTCCTAAACCAATTGCTGCATTAGAATCAGCGGTAATTTTTAAACTTGGTCCGGCAATATAAAAGATTGTAAAAATTAAAACGAAAGTTGCAATTATCTCAGTGATTAAGTTTGATACATTATTTTTGATTGCAGGCGATGTAGAGAAACAGGCAAGTTTTGTTCCTTCATCTTCTGTTATTGCAAAATGATCTTTATGAGATAACCAGACTAAAAAAGCCCCCGACATTGCGCCAATCATTTGGGCCAGAACATAAGTAGGAACTAAATTCCAGGCAAATTTGCCAATAAGTGCCAAACCAAGCGTAACAATAGGATTTAAATGTGCGCCACTAATTGGTCCGGCAATAGTTACACCCACAAAAACCGCAAATGCCCAAGCGGTGGTGATAACAATCCAACCCGAATTATTTCCTTTGGTGTCTTTAAGTACGACATTTGCAACAACGCCGTTTCCTAATAAAATCATGAACATTGTGCCTAAAATCTCTGCTATAAAAGGAGTCATATTTTTGTTTTTTAGTTTTATTCTTCAATCCAGTGTGATGCGCGGCCAACAGCTTTGTCCCAATTTTTCACAAGCATGTTTACTTCTGCTTTGTCCATTTTAGGAGAAAACACTTTATCTATTGACCACTGTTCTTGTAAATCGTCTAAGCTTGACCAATAACCTACGGCAAGTCCTGCCAGGTAAGCGGCTCCTAAAGCTGTTGTTTCCAATATTGTTGGTCTGGTAACTGTAGATCCAAAAATATCTGACTGAAATTGCATTAATAAGTTATTAGCGGCAGCGCCTCCGTCAACTCTTAATTCTATTCCTTTATATCCAAAGTCAGCCTCCATAGCTTTAAGTAAATCATTTACCTGATAAGCGATTCCTTCCAGAGTTGCTCTGGCAATATGTGCATTTGTTGTGCCTCTGGTTATTCCTATTATTGCACCTCTTGCGTATTGATCCCAATGTGGAGCTCCTAATCCGGTTAGGGCGGGAACAAAATAAACGCCTCCGTTATCTGGTACTTTGCTTGCTAAACTTTCAATTTCATCAGATCTGCGAATCATTTTTGCTCCATCTCGCAGCCATTGTACGGCGGCACCTCCAACAAAAACACTGCCTTCTAAAGCATAAGTAGTTTTGCCGTTAATTTTCCAGGCAATTGTAGTCAGTAAATTGTTGGTTGAAAAAATAGGTTTTTCGCCCGTATTCATTAACATAAAACAACCCGTTCCGTAAGTGTTTTTTACCATTCCTGAATTTGTACATAACTGACCAAAAAGTGCTGCTTGCTGATCTCCGGCAACTCCGCTTATAGGAATTTTTGTTGAAAATAGAGTAGTGCTGGTTTCACCATAAATTTCACTGCTTTGTTTTACTTCAGGCAACATAGCTCTCGGAATATCAAGCAATGCTAATAATTCGTCGTCCCAATCTAAGGTGTTGATGTTAAATAATAAAGTTCTGCTGGCATTAGAAACATCCGTCATAAATAATTTACTTCGGGTTAATTTCCATATTAGCCAGGTATCTACAGTTCCAAAGCAAAGTTTTCCCTGTTCGGCTTTTTCGCGTGCTCCGGCAACATTATCTAAAATCCATTTTACTTTTGTTCCCGAAAAATAAGCATCCAGAATAAGTCCGGTTTTTTTCTGAATCATTTCGGTATGTCCCTGTGCTTTCAGTTCGTCACAATATTTTGCTGTTCTGCGATCTTGCCAAACAATTGCGTTGTAAACAGGTTCGCTTGTTTCGCGATCCCAAACAATCGTAGTTTCTCGCTGATTGGTAATACCAATTGCGGCTATTTCTCTGCCTGAAATTCCAACTTTTGCAATTACCTCAGCAGCTACACTCACTTGAGAAGACCAGATTTCATTTGGATCATGTTCTACCCATCCTGGTTTTGGAAAAATTTGTTCGAATGGTTTTTGAGAAATACTAACTGTTTCTCCTTTATGATTGAAAACAATGGCTCTGGAAGAAGTTGTTCCCTGATCCAGTGCTAAAATTAGTTTATCCTGCATGGTTTATATATTCTTAAGTTAGTAAAAGTCTATTGAAATTCTTTTAAAAGAAAACCTTTCGAAATTCCTTTAAAGTTTGAAATTTCTCTGTGTACCCAGGCTTCGTCATGTCCGAGTTCTTTTGCCAGTAATCGTGCTACTTTTTCTGAAGACTCAATGGCAGCTCTGGCATCTAAGAACAATAAACGTACACGTCTTGCTAAAATATCATCAACAGTTCTTGCCATTTCATACCGAATCGCCCAAACAACTTCGGCCATTGTAAATTCATGATCCGGATGAAGTTTTTCTTTTAATTCGGGTTCATTTTTCTGCAATTCCAATATTTCAGGAACATCTGAGCCATAGATATACAAATGATTCATTCTGTCTAAAGTTGTAGTAGGTTTATTTCCATGAATGGGAAGATGTTCAGTTATACAAGCTTTTTTGGGCAGCTTGCCAATTTTGATCGCTTTATCGATAATATCCTCAGAAATTTTTCTGTAAGTAGTCCATTTTCCTCCGGTAATGGTTATCAATCCGGTTTCTGAAACAATGATTTTATGACTTCGGGAAACTTCTTTAGTGCTTTTTCCTTCCTCTTCCGGAGCGGCTAAAGGTCGTAAACCTGCAAAAACAGATAAAACGTCGGCTCTTGTTGGTTTTTTAGCTAGAAAACGTTGAGCATTTTCCAAAACAAATTCAATTTCGCTTTCAAGAGCAATAGGTTCCAGACTGTGTTTTCTAATTAAAGTGTCAGTCGTTCCTACTACAATTCTATTGTGCCAGGGCACCGCAAATAAAACTCGTCCATCGCTTGTTTTAGGAATCATCAAAGCGTGATCGCTTGGCAAAAATGATTTGTCAAATACAAGATGAATTCCCTGACTCGGAACAATATATTTCTTGTAAACCGTATCGTTCAGTTTCATAATGGCATTAGTAAAAACTCCGGTTGCATTAATAATTGCCGAACCTTTTATATTGTACTGATCGCCAGTTTCGTGATCTATTGCTTCAACGCCAATAATTTGGTTTTTATCATCTTTTAATAAGTTTACAACTTTAGAATAATTTAAAAGACAAGCTCCTTTTTCTATTGCAGTTTGAGCAATGTTTATAGCCAAACGAGAATCATCAAATTGTCCGTCTTGATAAATAACGCCGTTTACCAAACCTTTTTCTTCTACAGTAGGAAGCATTTCAATTGTTTTTTTCTTCGAAATATATTTTGAACGCCCTAAGCTTAAACGTCCCGCCAGCAAATCATAAACCGTCAATCCGATAGTGTAAAATAATCCGCCCCACCAATTGTAATTCGGTATTACAAAAGATTGATTTTTAACGAGGTGACCAGCATTTTTTGCCAGTAATCCTCTTTCTTTTAAGGCTTCTATAACCAAGTGTATATTTCCTTGTTCTAAATAACGAACTCCGCCGTGAACTAATTTGGTACTTCTGCTTGAAGTTCCCTTTGCAAAATCTACTGCTTCAAGTAAGATCGTTTTGTAACCTCTGCTTGCAGCATCAAGAGCAGTTCCAAGACCGCTTGCTCCACCACCAATTATAATTACATCCCATTTTTCGGTATTTTTTAATTTCGACAATTGCTCTGAGCGTTTCATATAGTAACAATTTATTGGTGTTTTTTTGTAAGATAAAATCTTGTATTGTAAACTTAATGAAACTTAATGAAACAAAAATGAAGAAATACTCTTAATAAGAAAATTTGTCTTTAAAGGAGTTGTGAGCCTAAGTTTCGCCCAAAAATAAACCCGACTGATTTTTAAAAACTGTCGGGTTTGATTCCTGATCCTGAGATTATATTTTTTAAATTAACCTTTTTTCGAAGGCTTTTCGAGCTGCTCCTCTAAAATATACTTCGCCACAATAGGTATAGTTTAATTTGTCTAAAATTTTCAACATCGGAACGTTGTCAAAATTAGTATCTACTTTTATGCTATGTATATGCTTTTCGAGGCATAAACCTTCTATACTTTTAAAAAGTTTTGTTGCTATGCCTTTGCCTTTTGCCAATTTTGATACGGCTACGCGATGTACGACACCATAATCTCCGTTGGTTAGCCATTTACCTTCTATATCTTCGTAAGCTGGTTCCTTGTCGAATATAATGGCTGAATAAGATAAAATAGTTTCGTTTTCTGTAAGTACATATCCGTAACCATTTTTTATATCGTTAGTGATCGAAAGTTCATTAGGATAACCATCTTGCCATTGCGAACTTCCTTCTTGACGCCTTTGTTCGATAGCATCTTGTATGATAGTCCAGATAACAGGAACTTCTGAAATATCAGCTTTTCTTAATACTAATTGTTCTGTTGTGTTGCTCATTTTTTTGGTATTAAATTCTACAGTAAACCCGACAGGTTTTTAAAACCTGTCGGGTTTGATATTTAGTAAATCAGGAAAAAAATCTTAATGAGGCAATTTATCTTTAAAGAAACCATAAACCCAGGTTCCTGCAATAGCACTTACAAGAGTCACAACAATTACAGTAACTCCAGTTCCTATTTGAGCGAACAATGGTCCAGGACAAGCTCCGGTAATTGCCCAGCCAAAACCGAACAATAATCCGCCGTAGATTTGTCCTTTGCTAAAAGTTTTAGGCTGAATTTCGATTTTTTCGCCTTGAATCGTTTTAATATTAAATTTTTTAATCAGCCAGACAGAGATAATTCCAACTACAACTGCGCTTCCAATTACGCCATACATAAAGAAAGATTGCAATTGAAACATTTCTTGAATGCGAAACCAGCTAATGATTTCTGCTTTTACGAATACAATTCCAAAGAAGATTCCAACAATAAGATATTTCAGGTTTGAGAATCCCGAATCTTTCAATTGACTTCCGTTGATTCCTTCTGTATCAGTATTTTTATTTTCTAAATTATTCATTTTTGAAATTTTAAAGTGAAAGAATATAAGGAAGAATCAGGTTTGCCATAATAAAACCACCAATCATAAAACAGATTGTAGCTACTAAAGAAGGCCATTGCAGGTTTGAGATTCCCATAATTGCATGTCCGCTTGTACATCCTCCCGCATAACGAGTTCCAAAACCAACAAGAAATCCACCAACAACAATCATAATAAAACCGCGAAGTGTGAATAAACTTTCCCACGAGAATAATTCTTTTGGCAATAAACCTGAATGATCTGTAATTCCGTAAGTGGCTAATTGCTCTGAAAGTTCAGGAGTAATTTGAACCGGATTTGGGTTGGCTAAAAAGTAAGCTGCGATCATTCCGCCAAGGAAAATTCCGAAAACGAAGAATAAATTCCAGCTTTCTTTTTTCCAATCGTATTTAAAGAATGAAATATTTGCCGGAATACATGCAGCGCAAATATGTCGCAATGACGAACTAATCCCGAATGATTTGTTTCCGATAATTAATAATATAGGAACTGTCAGCCCAATTAACGGACCTGAAACGTACCAAGGCCAAGGTTCTTTTATAATTTCTAGTATACTCATGTTTATTTTAAAATTTAAAGTGTTTTTTCTACCATATAAGTGATATAAGAAATTATAAGTCAGTGTTTATTAGTTCTCTTATATTACTTGGATAATTCAAGTAAATATAAGACAGGGTTTAAACAACACCCAAACTAAAATGAACTTATATAACTTATATGGTGAAAAATTTATGTTCAATGTTTATGCTTTCAAAACCTTACTCTGACAAATGAAATCTGATTTTGGAATATTGGTTTTTGAAATCGCTCCAAAACCACCTTCAATTTCGGTAAAGTTTCTAAAACCACGAGCTTGCAAGATCGAAGCTGCAATCATACTGCGATATCCGCCTGCACAATGCAAATAAAAATGCTCGTTTGGGTTAATATCTTTTACCCAATCATTGATAAAGGCCAAAGGTTTGTTGTAAGCTTCGTCAATATGTTCGGCGCTGTATTCTGTTTCTTTGCGAATGTCGATTACCTTATTTTCATTAGGTTTAAACTCCGATGCAAATTGGTCTGCAGAAATTCGGTTTACCGTATCAACTTCAAAACCTGCTTTTTGCCAAGCTTCAAAGCCACCTTCAAGATGTCCGATAATTGAGTCGAAACCAACACGGCTTAAACGTGTTACGGTTTCTTCCTCAAGACCATTTTCTGTCACTAATATAATAGGCTGTTTTACATTAGCAACCAAAGTTCCAACCCAGGGAGCAAAATCTCCGTTGATACCTATATTAATAGATTGTGGGATAAATCCTTCATAAAAGTCACCACTTTTTCTGGTATCCAGAATCAAAGCTCCGGTTTCTTCGGCTACAGCCTCAAAATCTTCTGCTGTAATTGCTTTCATTCCGTTATGCAAAACCGATTCGAAACTTTCGTAACCGCCTTTATTCATTGCCACATTCATACTGAAATAAGCTGGAGGAGGTAATAATCCGTCAGTAACTTCGGTGATGAATTCAGCTTCGGTCATATTCGCGCGCAAAGCATAATTAGTAGCTTTTTGATTTCCGATAGTCGAAACTGTTTCTTTGCTCATGTTTTTTCCGCAAGCGCTTCCTGCACCATGCGCCGGATAAACGATTACATCATCAGCCAGAGTCATGATTTTATCTCTTAAAGAGTGAAATAAAATTCCAGCCAATTGATCTTGTGTCATTCCTGCTGCTTTTTGAGCTAAATCAGGACGACCAACATCACCAATAAACAAAGTATCTCCAGAGAAAATAGCGTGATCTTTTCCGTTCTCGTCAATCAACAAATATGTTGTACTTTCCATAGTATGTCCCGGAGTATGCAACGCTTTTATAGTAATATTTCCAACTTTGAATTCTTGTCCGTCTTTGGCAGAAATGCAATCGAATTCGCAAGCCGCATTTGGTCCGTAAACAATTGGTGCCTGAGTTTCTTTGCTCAAATCGATATGACCTGAAACGAAATCAGCGTGAAAATGCGTTTCAAAAATGTATTTCAATTTAACGGCATCACGTTCTAAACGATCTAAATAAGGCTGAATTTCTCTAAGTGGATCAATAATGGCCGCTTCGCCGTTTGAAGTTATATAATATGCACCTTGCGCTAAACATCCGGTGTAAATTTGTTCTATTTTCATGATATGAAATCTAAAATAATGATGTACAAAGGTAACTCGGTTTTTTGGGAAATTAAGTGACTATTGTTACAGAAATTTGCTTTTTGTACAAAAACGTTTGAGAGTTTTACCATATAAGTTATATAAGTAAATTTAAGCAATCTGCTTTAGCGTAATACTAAAATGAACTTATATAACTTACGTGGTGGCAAAAAAAAATCTACGTAATTTTACAACTCTACAAAAATCACTTAAATAATTCTTTATGAAGACAGAAGATCTATTAAATCAAATTGCTTTTATAAAAGAGATTGATAAAGTAAAATATATTCAGAGAAAAACGAAATTGTTTAATAGCGACCGAAACGAAAATGATGCTGAACACAGTTGGCATTTGGCTTTGATGGCGATTGTTTTGGCAGAACATTCAAATGAGCCAATTGATGTTTTGAAAGTGGTGAAAATGGTTTTGATACATGATATAGTCGAAATCGACGCTGGAGATATCTTTTTATATGATACCCAAATAAATCACGATAATACTGATGAAGAGCGATTGGCTGCGAATCGTATTTTTGGATTATTGCCTGAAAACCAAGCCAACGAATTGATTGCTATTTGGGAAGAATTTGAAGCAGGCGAAACGAACGAAGCAAAGTTTGCAAAATCTATGGATAGGTTAGAACCTTTATTACAGAATACATCTAACAATGGCGGAACCTGGAAAGAGTTTGGTGTAAACTATAAAAAGGTTTACGAAAAAAAGAGCGTCATAAAAGAAGGTTCCAAAACTTTATGGAACTACGCCGAAGGTTTGATAAATGAAAGTGTAGAAAAAGGAATTTTGAAAGACGAGTAAAATTTTTTCCACCATATAAGTTATATAAGAAAATTTAAGCAATCTACTTTAGCGCAATACTAAAATGAACTTATATAACTTATATGGTGGAAAAAAAATAAACTTTTTTTTAAGGCAGGAATTTTGGGTTTTAATGGGTAAATTTGTGGGACTTCATAAATAAATTACCACTATGGAAGAAATGCTTTTTTATGACCGAATGCAATTCGCCTTCACAATTACTTTTCACTATCTTTTTCCGCAACTTACAATGGGTCTTTCGCTGATCATTGTGTACTTCAAGTGGAAATATCTTAAAACTCAAAACGAACAATACAATCACGCCACGCATTTTTGGATGAGAATTTTTGCCCTGAATTTTGCAATGGGTGTTGTGACCGGAATTCCTATGGAGTTTCAATTTGGAACCAATTGGGCAAAATTCTCTGAATTAACAGGAGGAATCATTGGTCAGACTTTGGCAATGGAAGGAATGTTTTCTTTCTTTTTAGAATCATCCTTTTTAGGTTTATTTTTATTTGGAGAAAAACTCCTTGGACATAAATGGCATTTTATAACCGGATTACTAATTTGTATTGGTTCCTGGGCCAGCGGTTTTTTAATTATAGCGACACATTCGTGGATGCAGAATCCTGTGGGTTATGAAATTTTGGAAAACGGAAAATTTGTCCTGAATAATTTTCAGGCTTTATTTCTAAATCCGTGGTTGTGGCCATCTTATTTGCATAATCAGGCAGCTTCATTAGTAACGAGTTCATTTGTTGTTGCTGGAATTGGGGCTTTTTATATTCTAAGTAAGAAGAATGTAGTTTTTGGGAAATTGTTCCTTAAAACAGGAGTTGTTTTCGGATTGATTTCGAGTATAATTGTGGCAGTTCCTACGGGAGATTTATTGGCTAAAAATGTCGTAAAATACCAACCTGTAACTTTTGCCGGAATGGAAGGAATTTTTCATACCGAAGAAAAAGGTTCAGAAATTGTCCTGATTGGACAACCCGATGTAAAAGACAAAAAACTGGACAATAAAATTGCAGTTCCAAATATTCTGAGTTTCCTGACTTACGGAAATTGGAATCAGGAAATAAAAGGTTTAGATCAATTTGAGGAAGATCTTCATCCAACAAACATTTCCGGTTTGTATTATGCGTATCATATCATGGTAGGTCTAGGAACTGTATTCATTGGTTTGATGATAATTTCTCTTTTTCAATTAATAAGAGGGAAATTGTTCGAAACCAAATGGATTTTGTGGTCACTCATGTTTATGATGCCGTTTCCTTATATCGCCAATACAACAGGTTGGTACACTGCCGAACTAGGCAGACAGCCTTGGCTGGTTTATAATTTAATGCGAACTGCATCTGGAGCATCACCAACGGTTTCGTCTGGAAATACCTTGTTTACTTTACTTGGTTTTATTGGATTGTATCTTTTATTGGGAATGTTGTTTTTGCTTTTGGTTGGAAAAATTATCAACAAAGGACCTCATCAAGAAGTCATAACTGAAAATATATAAGTATGGAATTTTTTTGGTACGTAGTTTTAATGGGAATTTTAGCTGTTTATATTGTCTTAGACGGTTACGATTTTGGAGCGGGAATTATTCATTTATTTTTTGCCAAAACAGAAAAAGATAAAAAAGCGATTACAAGTGCAATTGGTCCGTTTTGGGATGCCAATGAAGTTTGGATTATTGCTGCCGGAGGAGTTTTGTTTTTTGCTTTTCCAACTTTATATGCTTCATCGTTCAGCGGTTTTTATTTGCCGTTGATTATGATTTTATGGCTTTTGATTTTCCGTGCGATTGGTTTAGAAATGCGCGGACAAGTGCATCATCCAATGTGGGAATCGATTTGGGATAAGGCATTTGGAATCGCAAGTCTACTTTTGGCTTTATTCTTCGGGATTGCTTTGGGAAATATTGTTCGCGGTGTAAATCTCGGAATGGTAACTAATGGTGTTTCGACACAAGAAGCGCATTATTTCTTTTTGCCTTTATGGAATCCAACTTTTAGTCCGCAAGCGAATGAACTGGGAATTATCGATTGGTTTACGCTTTTTCTGGGAATTGTAAGTGTTGTGGCGCTAACGATTCACGGTGCTAACTGGATTATTTTTAAGACCAATTCGTCTTTGAATACACAGCTTAAAAATGTGGTTTTTAAACTGAATATTGTTTTATTGGTTTTGGTTTGTATCTCGTTGCAAATATGGCATTTTATAGAACCGAAACCGTTTCATAATTTTATAGAAAATCCGATTCTTTGGTTTTTTCCTCTAATGACTTTTGTTGGGATTTTAGGATTATTCAAAGTTCGTTCCTATAAAAAAGATGGTCATGGATTTATATTTTCAACCTTGTTTCTTGTTGGTGGATTTGCCTCTACAGCGGTTTCGATTTTCCCGAATGTTTTGCCTTCGACTAATAATGTAAATCCGTCTTTAACGATTTATAACACTGCCGCCGGAGAATATGGTTTAAACGCCGGAATGAGCTGGTTTTTTGTTGCTTTGTTTTTAGTTATCGTTTACTTTATTATTCAATACCGCGTTTTTAGTGGGAAGATGGATGATATTGGGTATGGAGAACATTAAGACATTTTTTTTAGCCACGAATTCACGAATTTTTACGAATTAATTATATGTATAGCCGTTGGTTTTAACCAACGGTTTTTTAATTTGATATATAAAGGTTTTAATGAAAAGTTGTGATGCTTTTGGTTAGTGAAATTGCTTCGTTCCTCGCAAAGACACACGCAACGTCATTGCGAGGAACGAAGCAATCTCACTTCGTATATCATTTAATTATTAACGGAATTTTCTAATTATTCGAGGGTTGCGTTAGGGATAGGAGCGGTATCCTTTTTTTGTGGCTTTTTCGGCCACAAAAAAGATATAGCGGATAGCCCGGCCGAAGGAAACGCCAATATTATTAATCATAAAGTATTTTCTCTAAATTTGATTTAATGTTGTTTTGAACTTAATTATTAGAAATCTTGTAATTAATTTGTTTTTAGTAAGTTTGTGAGAAGAACAAATAACTAAACCTACATAAAATGTACAATTGTTTTGATATAGCAAAGTATTTTATAGAGTTGGCAAAGGATGAAGGTCAGGGACTTGATCCTATGAAACTGTTGAAGCTGACTTATATTTCGGATGGATGGCATTTGGGAATTACAGGAAAACCACTTTTTGATAATGAGATTCAAGCCTGGAAATATGGGGCGGTTATTCCAGATTTATATTATGCAATACGAATGTTTGGAAAGGATAATGTTGATCCTTTGTTGCTTGATATATCTGCAAAAACTCCGTTAGAGGAAGAAGATAAAGAGTTTCTAAAAAAAATCTGGAACAATTATAAAAATCTGTCTGGTTTACAGCTTTCGGCATTGACGCATGAAGAGGGAAGTCCGTGGTCGCAAACCTGGGACGGAACGCATAATGTTGTAATCGAAAATGATCTAATTAAAGAATATTACAAGGAAAAATTAAAAAATTAATGGAAAAAACTCTAGCAGAAAAGTTGACGGATAGTGCTTTAGGAAACGACATTATTAATGTTCCAAAAGATGTAACGAAGGAGGCAGAAAAGGAAGATCATTTGATGAAACCTTATGATCCGAAAAGCCACTCGGAATATATTGAATTAAAAAGATTTGAAATCGAACAGGCAAACGAAAGTTCTGAACGAAAGTTGAGACAGGAAAATGCCAAGAAAGCGTTTATTTTTTCGTCGCGATGGGCAATTTTTATCGCTATCGTTATTCTTTTGCACGGTTTAGGTGCATCGTATAAATTCTTTATTTTGTCACAAACCGAGTTTCTATTTGTAGTAGGAACTTTAACGACTTCTATTTTTGCTTTTTATACGCTGGTTTTGAGGTATTTATTTTATAGAAAACCAAGTCTTAGAACTGCTGAGAAGAAATAGTTTTCATCTTTGTCAAAGTTCAAAACTTTGACAAAGACTACTTTACAAGTAAAAACTAAAATAAAACCTCCTTAGTAATAATATAAAATCCCATTACGAGAACAAACCAGCCAAAAATAGGTTTTAGTTTAGTTCCGTCGATTTTTTTAGAAAGCTGGCTCCCAACTAACATTCCTAAAAGTGCCATTCCGGAAACGCCTAATAAAAAAGTGTAATCTATGGGAGTTCCGACGTATAAATCGCCTCCAAAACCTATTGAAGAATTTATCGTGATAATCAATAATGAAGTTCCTACAGCTTGCTTCATAGGTAAATTGGCAAAAAAGAGTAGGGCAGGAATAATTAAGAATCCGCCACCAGCACCTAGAAATCCTGTTATGATTCCGACTGTAAAACCTATTAAACTTAGTTGAAGGTAATTTGTTTCGGCGCCTTTTATTTCGGGTTTGTTTTTCTTGATCATCGAAATCGCTGCAGTAATCATCAATACTGAAAAGATAATCATAATCAGAAAATCTTTGGAAACAGAATAGGAAGCGATTGAAAATAAGGTTGAAGCAATTTGAGGGAAAATAACTTCACGGATTATCAGAATCGAAATCACAGAAGGAATCGCAAAATACAATGCTGATTTAAGTTTCAGATTCCCCATTTTGTAATGACTATAACTCCCAAACATAGCAGTTAATCCAACAATAAATAAAGAATATGAAGTGGCTTGGTCCGGACTTACTTTAAACAAATATACTAAGATAGGAATAGTTAAGATCGATCCGCCGCCGCCAATTAAGCCAAGCGAGATTCCGATAATGATTGAAGCAAAATAACCTAAATATTCCATTGCATTTGTTTTTTATGCAAAGGTGGTTTGTAAAATAGAAACCCACAGTAACATTTATCACATAAGAGTTTTTTGCCTGCAGATTTTTTTGCCCGCGGATTTGGCGGATTAAACGGGTTGCCACTGATTTATTTTTCATGAACTATTGTCAGTTCGAGCGGAGTCGAGAACCCACAAAGCATCTCGACTCCGCTCGATTTGACAAACCAGAACTTTCAAAATAAAGAAAAAAGAAAAAACCTGTGACAACCCGTTTAATCCGCCAAATCCGTGGGCAAATAATTTTACTTCAATAACTCGATTTGGTTGCGGTTTAGTTTAACCAAACCTCTTTGTTCCATTTTTTTGAGTAATCTTGAGATAACTTCTCTTGAGGTATTTAGTTCGGAGGCAATTTCCTGATGCGATAAATTTACTTCAGAACAGCCACAGGCGTCCGAATGTCTTTTGAGATAAAACTCTAAACGCTCATCCATAGAACGAAAAGCGATGTTGTCGACAACTTCTAAGACTTCTTCAAAACGATTTCTATAGGTTTCGATTACAAATTCGTACCAGGATCTGTGTTCCATCATCCATTTGTCCATCATTTGCAACGGAATCATCATTACGGAAACATCTTCGACAACTTTTGCCATAATCTGACTTTTCTCGCTTTTGGTAGCACAAATCATCGAAATAGCACAGGCTTGACCTGGCTGAAGATAATACATTAAAAACTCGCCGCCATCTTCACCTTCGCGATAGATTTTGATTTTTCCTTTGGTGATCAAAACGGTATTCTTAATATATTGTCCGGTTCGCATTAAGATAGTTCCAGCTTCAAAATGCTGTAGCGTTCCGTTTTCTTCGATAGTCGAAATAAGTTCGTTAGAGAAATTAGGGAATATATTTTTTAATGAGTTTTGCATTGGAATGTTTTTTAACATAAAAGGTTTTTCACCATTAAGAGATTAAGAAAAATTAAGCTTTGCCACTAAATATTTTAGTACTAATTTTTTTTGCCGCGAATTTCACAAATTATCACGAATCAATTAGTGAAAATTGGTGTAATTCGTGGCGAATATTTTAATCATTATAATCACTTAATCTGTGGCAAAAAATAAATTTCAGCACAATTAATTAGTGAGAATTAGTATACTTCGTGGCGAGCATTTTTGCCGATATAAAAGTAAAACATATAATTTTTTACAAAGATAGCAGATTGAAATGGGATAAATTGTCAGAAAACTATATTTAAGAGGTAAAAAGTGCAAATGAAAAAATCCTATTTTCGATCGATTTTATAGACTATATTTTTAAAAATAGTAAGTAAATTTGTTTTTCACTGATTATAATCCTTTCTCTAAAACGTTTTCTGAGAATAATAATCGAAATCGCATTTGGCACGTTTTTAATTAATAGAAACGTCGTAATTTTACAAAAACACATTTATTATGAATTTATCACAAGAAGATTGGGTTGCTCAGCTTGCTGCTGACGAGAATGCAGTTATACTTGACGTAAGAACTGAAGACGAATTTAATGACGGCTATATCGAAAATGCTGTAAATATCGACATTAATAAAGGACAAGGTTTTATTTATGAAATCGAAGAATTAGATAAAAATAAAAACTATTATGTGTATTGTCGTTCTGGTGCCAGAAGTGCCAAAGCATGTCAGATTATGAATGAATTAGGGATTGAGAATGCCTATAATCTGCTTGGTGGAATTCTGGACTGGGAAGGGGAAACCGTGAATCCATAAGACAGAAGAAGAGGCGCGAAAAGCCTCTTTTTTTGTTTAAAATGCTAT
This sequence comes from uncultured Flavobacterium sp., assembly GCF_963422545.1. NCBI lineage: Bacteria > Pseudomonadati > Bacteroidota > Flavobacteriia > Flavobacteriales > Flavobacteriaceae > Flavobacterium > uncultured Flavobacterium sp. The sequence goes on along the minus strand of NZ_OY730238.1, from coordinate 202,425 downwards.
TAATAACCAAACATAAATTACCAGATTATGAGTTTAATACCCGAAGAATTTCAGATTAAAACCCTTATAAATCAAGAGACTTATCTTGTAAACGGAGAATTAAAACATTGGGCAGGGCAAACCACACCTGTTTTTTCTACGATTTCATCTACAGAAAAATATACACCAACTTTACTGGGATTGATTCCGTTTATGGCAGAGAAAGAAGCTCATGAAGTGGTTGAAGCTGCTAATGCTGCTTATAATAAAGGACAAGGTTTATGGCCAACTATGAAAGTGGTTGACCGTATTAAATGTATGGAGAACTTCGTCGAGCAAATGAAGAAGACCCGCGAAGAAGTGGTTAAACTCCTGATGTGGGAAATTGGAAAAAACCTTGGCGATTCGCAAAAAGAATTTGACAGAACCGTTGAATATATTTACGATACTATTGCCAGCTATAAAGAGTTAAACGGACGCAGTGCACATTTTGAAAAAGTACAAGGTGTGAATGCTATGATTCGTCGTGGACCTCTTGGAGTTGTATTGTGTCTTGGGCCTTACAATTATCCTTTAAATGAAACTTTTTCATTGTTGATTCCGGCTTTGATTATGGGAAATACGGTTATCTTCAAACCGGCTAAACATGGCGTTTTATGTATTTCGCCATTGTTAGAAGCATTTAAAAGCAGTTTTCCAAAAGGGGTTATCAATATCGTATACGGAAGAGGCCGCGAAGTAGCTTCTCCTATTATGAAATCAGGAAAAATTGATGTTTTGGCATTAATTGGAAACAGTAAATCTGCGATTGCTTTGCAGGATCAACATCCAAACAAAAACAGATTGCGTTTGATTTTAGGTTTAGAAGCTAAAAACCCGGCGATTATTTTACCGGATGCCGATTTAGATTTGGCAATTCAGGAATGTATTGCAGGAACTCTGTCATTCAACGGTCAGCGTTGTACAGCGTTAAAAGTGCTGTATGTTCATGAATCAATTGCCGAAGAGTTCAACAAACGATTCTCAGAAAAAGTAGATGGTTTATTATTTGGAAATCCTTGGGAAAAAGGAGTTTCCTTAACACCACTTCCGGAAACAGATAAGCCACATTATATTCAGGGATTAATTGATGATGCAATTCATAAAGGAGCTAAAATCCTGAATGCAAAAGGAGGAAAACACAGTGATAACTTTATTTTTCCGGCAGTTTTATATCCTGTAAGTAAAAAAATGCGTGTGTATCATGAAGAACAATTTGGACCAGTGGTGCCAATTATTTCTTTTAAAGATATTAGTGAACCACTTGAAGATATGGCCGAATCAAATTACGGACAACAAGTGAGTTTATTTGGAAAAGATATTAAAACTTTGGCACCGCTTATTGATGCTTTAGTAAATTTAGTTTGTAGAGTAAACCTGAACAGTTCTTGTCAGAGAGGTCCGGATGCATTCCCGTTTACAGGTCGTAAAGATTCGGCTGTAGGAACTTTAAGTATTCCTGATGCTTTACGCTCATTTTCAATTCGTACGTTCGTGGCTTCAAAAGATATCGATTATAACAATGAAATTCTGCAAGAGCTATTAAATAGCAAAGAATCGAATTTTATAAATACCGATTATATTTTGTAATTCCGAGGTTATATATTAATTGTAGATGCCGTCTTTTTCTTTTAGAATCAGGCGGTTTTTTTATTCTAAGCTCCCAAGTTTTGGAGCTTCAAAGGTTCTGAGTTTTTGTGAAAACACATAAGAATATCTTTTTTCAAATCATTTGAATAAAATTTTAAGAAAAAGTGTAACATTAAGTTAAAAAAATCCACTAATATTATGTACGATTTGTTAAATATTAAAACATAAAACCACTTATGGAGAAAAAAACATTCCAGTTTGTATTTATTGCCTTTTTGTTTTTGGCACAAAATGGCTTTGCACAAGAGCTTTATATGCCTAGAAATATAAAGGAAGCTTACACAAAAGGCACGCGTTCAATGGACGGAAAACCGGGTAAAAATTATTGGCAGAATCACGGAAAATATACCATGGATATTTCGGTAGATCCCAAAACTAAATTGGTTAGCGGAACAGAAACTATTGTTTATGAAAATAACAGTAATGATACTTTAAGGAATCTGGCTGTTCGATTTGTAAATAATCTTCATAAACCATCTTCACCAAGAGGCGGAAATGTCAATGATGATTTTTTAAGTAATGGATTGACGATTACTTCTTTAAAAATTGGTGATGACGTTTATAAAGAAGATGCAAGAAGCTGGGGAACGATTGGGAATGTAAAAATGAATAAACCAATTCCTCCTCACACTAAAGCGACAATCTATATTGACTGGAATTATCCTTTATCTAAAGAGAGTGGAAGAGAAGGGCAAATTGACGAAACCACTTTTTTTGTAGCTTACAGTTATCCACGTGTTTCTGTTTTTGATGATTATAATAAATGGGACAGATTGCCACATACAGATCGTCAGGAGTTTTACAATGATTTTAATGATTATACCTATTCTGTAAAAGCGCCTAAAAATTATGTCGTTTATGCAACCGGAGATTTACTAAATCCGGATGAGGTTTTAGAGCCGGAATTTTCAGCCCGCTTGAAAAAATCATACATTACAGATGAAGTTTTGCATATTGCAAATGAAACAGAACTAAAAAGCGGAATTGTTACTAAACAAAATGATTGGAACGTTTGGAAATTTGAAGCCAAACATATCACTGATGTTTGCTTTGGATTAAGTGATCATTACTTATGGGATGCAAGCAGTGTTTTGGTCGATAAAAAAACAAATCGTCGTGCAAGTGTTCAGGCAGCATATGATATAAAAGGAACTGATTTTGTAAACTCGATAAAAAACAATCAAAATGCTTTAGATTTCTTTTCAAACAATTGGCCGGGAGTTCCATATCCGTTTTCAAAAATGACGGCATTTCAGGGTTTTGCAGATATGGAATATCCAATGATGTGTAACGATTCGCAAATGAACGATCCTGTTTTTGCACAATTAGTTCAGGATCATGAAGTAGCGCATACATATTTTCCTTTTTATATGGGAATCAACGAAACGCGTTATGCTTTTATGGATGAAGGTTGGGCAACTACTTTTGAATATTTAATTGGAATTACGGAACATGGTAAAGAAGCTGCCGATAAATTTTATAAAGACTTTAGAGTAAAAGATTATATAAAAGATAAATCTACAGAAGAAGATCAGCCAATAATCTCAATGTCTTCACAACTTGTAGATGCAGGATATGGAAACAATTCATACGGAAAAGCTTCTCTTTCTTATTTGGCTTTAAAAGATATGTTGGGAGATGATTTATTCAAAAAATCGTTGCACGCTTATATGGATAACTGGAACGGGAAACACCCAATTCCGTGGGATTATTTTAATTCGATAAATACAGCTTCAGGAAAAAATCTGAATTGGTTTTTTAATAGTTGGTTTTTTACCAATAACTACATTGATCTTTCTGTTAAAAATGTTTCTAAGAATGTAGTTTCAGTAGAAAATGTGGGAGGTTTTGCAATTCCGTTTGATGTAAATGTAGTTTACGCAGATAACTCAACAGAAACAATACATCAAACTCCTGAAATTTGGAAAACAAATCAAAAAGCAGCGACAATTGCTTTAAAAAGTAAAAAACAAATCAAGCAAATAACTTTAGACGGAGGTATTTTTATGGATGCCACTCCTCCGGATAATGTTTGGGTTGCGAAATAAAATAACATATTTTAAATCGTCTTTTTCTGTTGAGAAAGACGATTTTTTGTTTGGGATAAATTGAATATTAAGTTTTGAGTTTTATTAATGCCAATCTAGGGTCGAAAGCATGCAATTCATGTAGTTAGACACATTTCATTTCTTAATTCATAATTATTAACTAATCAAAAACAAATTAAATAAGATGGACTATTTAAAAGATACTTTTAGAAAGAAAATACTATTCTTTAGTTTTTTTATGTTGCTGACCAGTTTTGTATTTGCTCAGAATAAAACTAAAATTGAAATTGGAATGATTGATAGTATTTCTTCCAAAGTTCTAAATGAGAACAGAAAAATTTGGGTTCATCTTCCTAAAAGTGCAAAAAATGCAGGTTTTGCAAAACAAAAATATCCCGTAGTTTATTTACTTGATGGCGATGGACATTTTAGTTCGGTTGTTGGAATGATTGAAGAATTGAGCGAAGTAAACGGAAATACCAATTGTCCGGAAATGATTGTAGTAGGAATTACAAATACCAACCGAAATCGGGATTTGACTCCAACACATTCAGAGGTTGATCCTGAGTTTGTACCTAAAAGCCTAAGTGAACAATCTGGCGGAGGTGAAAAGTTTGTTGAGTTTCTGGAAAAAGAACTGATTCCGTATATCGACAGTAAATATCCTACTGCGCCTTATAGAACCTTAATCGGGCATTCTTTTGGAGGACTGACAGCAATTAATATCCTGACAAATCATACCAGTTTATTTAATTCGTATATCGCCATCGACCCGAGTATGTGGTGGAATCATCAGAAATTTTTAGCAGAAACAGAGAAAAAACTAGCAGGTAAAAATCTGGAAAATGTTTCGCTATTTATGGCGGCGGCAAATACTATGGAAGATAATATGAATGTTGTAAAAGTCAGAAGAGATACAACTGTTTTTACAAGACATATCAGATCAATTCTGGAATTAAATGATTACTTTGCTAAGAATAAAAAAAGCAATCTGAATTATCATTATAGATATTATAACGATGATGATCACGGATCTGTACCATTGATTGCTACTTATGACGGTCTTCGTTTTATATTCAAATTCAATCAATTGAAACTTACAATACCGGAACAAATCAATTTTAATAAAGTTGTTTTTACTAAAATCGAAAAACATTTCGAAAACGTATCCAAACATTTAGGTTACACAGTCAGTGTTCCTGAAAAGACGGTAAATGTTTTTGGTTATCAGTCTTTGGGTAAAAAAGATATGGATTTGGCTGGTTATTTATTCAAATTAAATGTTGCCAATTATCCACAAAGTCCAAATGTGTTTGATTCGCTTGGCGATTTTTATGAAGCAAATGGTGATAAGAAAAATGCAATTGCCAGTTATGAAAAGGTTCTGGTTTTGGATAAAAATTTCCCCGAAACAAAAGAGAAACTAGAAAGACTAAAATAATTTTATACTTAATAAAAACTCAAAATGTTAGGAGAAAAAGATTTAGAAAAATTGCTTAAAAGCATGAAACCTCAACATAATTTGGGTGATTATGTTTTTTGTAAAGTCCAGAAATTAGAAAATCTTAATTTGAATGATGTCGAAATGTTTTTTAAAGAAAAAGAAGCGATTACATTGATTCTTAAAAAAGAAATTGCTCAACGATTAAATCTGGATTATTCGGTTGTAATGTCCTGGATAACACTTACGGTTCATTCGTCGTTAGAAGCAGTTGGTTTGACAGCGGCATTTTCTAAAACACTTTCAGAGAACGAAATTAGCTGTAATGTTGTTGCAGCTTTTTATCACGATCATATTTTTGTTCCTATAAAAGACACAGAAAAAGCTATGGAGGTTTTAAATGCATTTTCGAGCTAAATTTAATTAGATTATTACTATAAAAAAAAGGAATCTAGCAATTTAGGTTCCTTTTTTGCATTTTGTTAAGTAAGAAAATATGTTAAAATTAAAGAAATGTGGGAATCCGTAATTAATTGTAAGATTAAAAAACTACGTTTGCAAAAAAATGAAAACCTACTATATTAATGAAAAAGACCCTTTTTTTGATTGTTTTATTGATGACTATTAAAACTTTTGCTCAGAATAATTCGAAAATCACATTTCAAAAAAACAGATACGAATTAGCAGTTTCTTACTATAATAAAGCTGATTTTAAGAAAGCTATTGATTTATTTTATATTGCTTCTAAAATTGAACCTGAGAATGAAATTGGTATCGATTCACGTAAAAAAGTAGATACTTTAAAAACTCTTTTGAGAGAAAATATAATGACTCAGGCGCTGGGTATCTGGAAAATGACAGGAAATAAACCGGTTTGGGCAAGTAATCAAGCAAGTGATAATGCTAACAAGATTTCTGATGAGTTTATAGAGATCACCAGAACACAGATTTTGTTTTTCGAAAAAAATAAGAAAACACAAGAGAAGAAAGTTATTAAATCTGAAGATTTAGTTTGTTACAATGGGAAAGAATCAGATTCTTTGTTTTCGAATATTATCTTATCAGATGGTTCTATTTGGAATTGTATAATCAATGAAGGCTCAACGGAACTGCATGTAATTAAAATTGCTACGAAAGACGAAAAAGGTATTACAGAGATAAAAAGCAATAACCTAGAGTGGTTCTATGTTAAAGTAAAATAAAAAAAAAGGGAATCAATAATATTGATTCCCTTTTTTTTTATAATGAAAAGACGTTTTTATAAGAACTTAAATCCAAGTGAGATATTAGAAACGGCAGTTTTCACGCTTCTGCTGGAAGGATCAAGATCAGTAACTCCTGCAAGATATCTGTAATCCAGAGTAAGTTTCCATAAATCTACACCAACACCACCGAGAAAACTACTGTTGTTTTTTTCAAGAGCAATATAATTCAAACTATTATTTGCTTTTATATCTGAATAATTTTTCCAGTTATAGCCAGCAAAAATTCGAACATTTCCCAGCTTTCCTAAAGGAACAATTTTAAAACCAATAAGTAAGGTAGCATCTGTTCCGGATAGCTCATATTCAGTTTCGCCAATTCCGGTTTGAGAAACACTAAATTTTGATTTAGCATAACCAAGTTCACCCTGACCATAAAACATCAATAAATTCACTCTTGCAAATCCGGCAACTCCCATTCCAGTTCCGGCGCTTTTTGAGCTAAAATCCTTAGTAATAGGTGAGGTTATATTATAAGAAACCTGAGGTCCAAACTGTATTAATTGTGCAAAACCATTTACACCAATACATAAAAATGCTGCTAAAATGAATTTTTTCATATTTTTTTCTTTAAAATTACACGTAAAAGTAAGTATTATCTGTAGTTATTTACGATAAATCTTATTTGTTTTTCACTAAAGTGATATTTTAACATTATATATGATTGATATTTAGTGTTTTCTGTTTTTAGTATCGTGTCAAACTCTAAAAAATGGTAAATTTGAATGTTTACAAAAGAATAAACCGATGACTATTAAAAGAATAGAACCTTCTGAAACCTGGGAGATCAGACATGAAGTTATGTGGCCTCATAAACCCGTTGAATTTGTACAATTAGAAGAAGATAATCTAGGATTGCATTTTGGTGTTTTTGATCAGGAAAAGTTAGTATCTATTGTTTCTTGTTTTATTGCAGATCAGGAAATGCAATTTAGAAAATTAGCAACTTTAGAAGAATATCAAGGTAAAGGAATTGCTTCTCAATTGTTAAATTTTATTTTTGAAATTGCTAAAGAACAAAATTTAAGAAAAATTTGGTGCAATGCAAGGAGCAATAAAAAGTCATTTTATGAGAAATTAGGAATGTTAGATACGCACAAAATTTTCTCAAAAGAAGGACAGGAATTTACAATAATGGAAATTTTATTATAGATATAAAATCTAAATTTATTAAATAAAATGTACAACATCAAATATTTACATTTTTGATAGTTTTTGTCAAATTTGAGGTTCACTCTTGAGATTATTTTAATTTGAGATTGTTTTTTTATGAATTTTAGACATAAAAAAACACCATTTTAGTATAATTTGTATTTAAAAAAACAGTGAAAACGTTTTCGAGTTTATTAAATGTTAAAGCTTATAAAAAAATCTTTTTTTCTTTCGATACTTTGCTTACTTTCGCACCCAAATGAGAAAGTTAATAGTATTTTTAGCATTTGTAAATTTCCTTCTGCTAGGCGGAGGGCAATATCTCAATGCGGGTACTCCTCAAAACCCTCATCTTCATAATCTTGAGAAAAAACACCGAGTAAAATTCACCAATCAGGATCAGGGTTCTTCAATAATCGAAGACGCTGATGTAGATCTTGAAGAAGAATATCTTGGAAGTGATGATCTTAAAGATGGACTTACGAATAAATTTTTTGCAACAAATTACAGTTTACTTGACAATTGGTATCTTTCCTTTTCAAGTCATGCTATTGTAAATGATTATAATCGTTTTAAATTCTTCGTGCCATTTTGTGGCAACTCAAATCCTATCTATATTACCCAACAGGTTTTAAGAATTTGATTCAACAGTATACATCGGTTACCTAAGTTGTGATCTGCATATCTTGTTGATGTATTTTTTTTCTACTTCATCTTATATGAAAATTAAACTCTGACTAAGGCTACCTGATGCATTTTTTCATCAAAAGGAATATTCGTATTCCAAGCATACAATCGCTTAATTTCCAAATAAAATCATGAAAAGAATTATCTTGTTCACAGGCTTAATTGCCCTAGTGTGCCTTACCAGCTGTAACACTAAAAAAGAAGAAAAAGAAGAAGTTGAAAAATTTACCGCAACAAGTCCGGTATTAATTGACACTTCGTTTGTAAAAGAATATGTTTCTCAGATTAAATCTGTACGCAACATCGAAATCCGTGCTCAGGAAAAAGGATTTTTACAAAACATTTATGTTGATGAAGGACAGTTTGTAAAAAAAGGACAACTGTTGTTTAAAATTATGCCAAACATGTATCAGTCAGAATTACTTAAAGCTCAGGCTGAACAAAAATCGGTAGAAATTGAATTACAAAATTCTAAATTATTAGCAGATAAAAATATCGTTTCTAAAAACGAATTAAGTGTTGCTCAGGCAAAACTACAATCAGCAAAAGCTGAGGTTGCATTAGCAAAACTACACTTGTCATTTACAGAAATCAGAGCTCCGTTTGACGGAACTATCGACCGTATTCCATTAAAATTAGGAAGTCTTATTGATGAAGGCGAATTAATGACAAGTCTTTCAGACAATAGTCAGATGTTTGCTTACTTCAATGTTTCAGAGCCTGAGTATTTACAATATCAAACAAATGTAAAAGACCGTGCTGATAATAAAGTAAGTTTGGTTTTGGCAAATGGAGATACTTTTAAAGAGAAAGGAAAAGTAGAACTTATCGAAAGTGAATTTAACAACGAAACCGGAAATATAGCTTTTAGAGCAAGATTCCCTAATTCAGAAAAATTACTTAGAAATGGAGAAACAGGACAAGTTAAAATGTTAGTGCCTCTTAAAAATGCTATCATAATTCCGCAAAAAGCAACTTATGAAATTCAGGATAAAAAGTATCTTTTTGTTATCGATAAAAACAATAAAGTAAATTCAAGAGAAATTACAATTACGGGTGAAATTCCTGATTTGTACGTGGTTAAAAGCGGAGTTACTCCAAATGACAAAATTTTACTTGAAGGAGTTCAGAAAGTAAAAGAGAACGACAAAATTAAATTTGAATATCAAGCTCCTCAAACGGTTATTAATCATTTGCGCGTAAAAGCAGAATAGGTTTAATCATTAAAAAAATATAAAAATGTTTAATAAATTTATTCAAAGACCTGTACTGTCGATAGTAATATCGCTTATAATTGTCTTTTTAGGGATATTGTCGGTATTAAGTTTACCTATTACGCAGTTCCCTACAATCTCACCACCAATGGTGAATGTTACCGCAGATTATCCAGGATCTAACGGTGAATTAATGATCAAAGCCGTTGTAATTCCTCTGGAAAGAGCCTTAAATGGTGTTCCCGGAATGAAATATATGGCTTCTGATGCCGGAAATGATGGTGAAGCTACGATAAAAGTTGTCTTTAACTTAGGAACAGATCCTAATCAGGCTGCGATCAACGTTCAAAACCGTGTAGCTTCGGTTACCAATAAATTACCTCCGTTAGTAATTAGAGAGGGTATTAAAATTACACGTGAAGTACCGAGTATGTTGATGTACGTGAATCTTTACAGTACAGACAAAAATACCGATATGAAGTTCTTGTATAACTATGCTGATATCAACGTACTTTCAGAATTGAAAAGGGTAAATGGTATTGGTTCAGGAGATATCTTAGGAACACGTGAATATGCTATGCGTATTTGGTTAAAACCAGATCGTATGTTGGCTTATAAAATTTCTGCAGATGAGATAATGGAAGCATTATCAAGCCAGAGTTTAGAAGCTTCGCCTGGTAAAACAGGAGAAAGTTCTGGTAAACGTTCTCAGGCATTTGAATATGTATTAAAATATTCAGGACGTTTTACAACAAAAGAACAATACGAGAATATTGTTGTAAAATCAAACGCTAACGGGGAACTTTTACGTTTGAAAGATGTTGCCAAAATAGAATTTGGTAGTTCTATGTACGATATTTATTCGAACTTAAACGGAAGACCATCTGCGGCTATTGTATTGAAACAATCGTTTGGTAGTAATGCCAATCAGGTTATTGAAGAGGTAAAGGCTAAATTAGAAAAAATCAAGCAAAGATTCCCTAAAGGAATGGATTATGAAATTTCGTATGACGTTTCTAAATTCCTTGATGCTTCTATCGAAAAAGTAATTCATACTCTGGTTGAAGCTTTTATTTTGGTAGGTTTAGTAGTATTCCTTTTCTTAGGAGACTGGCGTTCTACCATTATTCCTGCAATTGCAGTACCAGTTTCTTTAATTGGAACGTTTGTGTTCATGACATTCTTTGATATTTCATTGAACTTAATTACATTATTTGCTTTAGTTTTAGCTATTGGAGTCGTCGTCGATGATGCGATTGTGGTTATTGAAGCCGTTCACGCCAAGATGGAGGAAGAGCATCTCTCGCCACTTAAAGCAACTAAAAAAGCGATGCATGAAATTGCGGGAGCTATCGTCGCAATTACATTCTTAATGGCTGCGGTATTTATTCCGGTTGCGTTTATGTCTGGTCCGGTTGGGGTATTTTACAGACAGTTCTCTGTAACTATGGCAACAGCTATTATCCTTTCTGGTATTGTGGCCTTGACTTTGACACCAGCACTTTGTGCGATGATGTTAAAAAACAATCATGGTGAGGTTAAAAAGAAAACGCCAGTAAATATATTTATAGATGGATTCAACAATAAGTTCAATTTAGCGCAAGGTAAATATCAAAATCTTTTAGCTAAAATTGTAAACAGAAGAGTTGTTACGATTGTTGCACTTCTTGGTTTTTGCGCCGGAACATGGTTAATTAGTAGTACTGTTCCTTCTGGGTTTATCCCGAATGAGGATCAAGGTATGTTCTATGCAGTTATTCAAACACCTCCTGGTTCATCATTAGAAAGAACAAATAATATTGCAGAAAGACTGCAAAAAATTGCTGAAAAAATTGATGGAGTTAAATCAGTTTCTTCATTGGCGGGTTATGAAATTCTGTCTGAAGGTACCGGTTCGAACTCAGGAACTTGTTTGGTCAACCTTAAAGACTGGAGTGACAGAAAGCATTCTGTTCTTGAGATTATGGCCGAAATGGAAGAAAAATCGAAAGACATTGCAGGAGCTAATATCGAATTTTTTCAACCGCCTGCTGTACCTGGATATGGTGCTGCCGGAGGATTTGAGCTTCGTTTATTAGATAAAACTGGTTCTGGAGATTACAAAAAAATGGAGCAGGTAAATAATGATTTCGTTAAGGAGTTAAATACTCATCCGGAATTATCTAATGTATTCAGTTTTTATAGTTCTAGTTTCCCTCAATACATGATGAAAGTAGACAATGATATGGCGCAACAAAAAGGAGTTTCTATCGAAAACGCCATGAATACTTTGTCAACTCTTGTGGGAAGTAACTACGAAATTAGTTTTATTAAATACGGAATTAACTATAAAGTAATTGTTCAGGCTTCTCCGGAATATCGCTCTCAGCCAGACGATATCTTAAAGTTGTATGTAAAAAACAATCGTGATGAAATGGTCCCTTTTTCTGCTTTCATGAAATTAGAAAAAGTATACGGTCTTTCTGAAATTACGAGACATAACATGTACACTTCTACACAAATTAGTGGTTCTGCTGCACCGGGCTATAGTTCAGGTACAGCGATTAAAGTAATTCAGGAAGTTGCGGCTAAAAAATTACCGAGAGGATATGACATTGACTGGGCAGGTATTTCTGCCGATGAGGTTGCACAAGGTAATCAGGCTATTTGGGTATTCATGATTTGTTTAGGATTCGTTTACTTGGTATTAGCAGCTCAATACGAAAGTTTTATTTTACCATTATCAGTAATTCTTTCTTTACCGGCAGGTATTTTTGGAGCTTTCTTATTATTGAAATTAACAGGATTAGAAAACAACATTTATGCTCAGGTTGCCATGGTAATGCTTATTGGTTTACTTGGTAAAAATGCCGTACTGATTGTAGAGTTTGCGATACAGCGACATGCAGCAGGCAAAACAGTTCTTGAAGCCGCAATGGAAGGAGCGAAAGCGAGGTTCCGTCCAATTTTGATGACTTCATTTGCTTTTATTGCCGGATTATTGCCACTTGCTTTTGCTACCGGTCCGGGTAAAATTGGTAACAGAACTATTGGTACTGCCGCTGCGGGAGGTATGCTTATCGGAACTATTTGTGGAGTATTCGTAATTCCTGGATTGTATTACATTTTCGGGAAAATTGCAGAACGATACAAATTAGTTAAACATGAAGTAGAGAATCCATTAACAGAAGAAATTGATAACAATCATGTATAAATTCAAATCATATCAATATGGTATTGCATTAGGTTTATGTCTTACGGTTGCAGGGTGTAAAGCCCCTGCGCCTGAGGCAGCTCCTACTACAAGCACGCCAGTTCCTGAATCATTTGGTCAAACTGCCCAAACTCAGGATGCAAACAATAATACATCAACATTGCAATGGAAAGATTATTTTAAAGATCAAAACCTTGTTGACCTGATTGATGTTGCATTAAAAAACAATCAGGAATTAAATATCACTTTGCAGGAAATTGAAATTGCAAAGAATGATATCCGAGTTAAAAAAGGACTTTTATTACCAAGTGTTGGTGTTCGCGCCGGAGCTGGAATAGAGAAAGTGGGGAAATACACTAGTCAGGGAGCAGGAGATGCTTCTGCAGAAATTACACCAGGGCATATTGTCCCAGAAGCATTGCAAGATTATAAATTAGCTCTTTATGCTAATTGGGAAGTAGATATCTGGAAAAAACTGCGTAATTCTAAAAAAGCTGCAGTAAGTAGATATTTAGCTACTATTGAAGGTAAAAACTTTGTGATTACCAATCTTATCGCTGAAGTTGCTGATTCTTATTATGAATTATTAGCTTTGGATAATCAATTGGACATTATAAATCAAACGATCACATTGCAGACAAACGCTTTAGAAATTGTAAAAATTCAGAAGCAGGCTGCAAGAGCTACAGAACTTGGTGTTAAAAAGTTTGAAGCTGAGGTTTTGACGTCAAAAAGTATGGAGTTTGATATTCGTCAGCAAATTAAAGAAGCAGAGAATAAAATCAACTTTTTGTTGGGTAGATATCCACAGGAAATTAAAAGAACAAGCAGCAGCAATTTCTTAAGTTTATTGCCAGCAGCAGTTAGTTCAGGAATTCCGTCTCAATTATTGGCAAATCGTCCTGATGTTAAACAAGCAGAGTTGGAGTTAGTAGCTGCAAAACTGGATGTAAAAATAGCTCGTGCTGAGTTTTATCCGTCATTGGATATTTCGGCTGTGATAGGCGTAAATGCTTTTAAACCTTCTTATTTGTTTACGCTTCCGGAATCTCTTTTATATTCAATAGCAGGAGATTTGGCCGCGCCATTGATTAACAGAAACGCTATTAAAGCTGAATTTGCAAATGCAAATGCAAGACAGCTTCAGGCATTATATAATTATGATCGTACGATTTTGAATGCTTATTTAGAGGTTTCAAACCAACTTTCTAAGATTGAAAACTTACAGAAAGGTTATGATCTTAAATCCCAACAAGTTGATGCGTTAAACACATCAATTGATGTTTCTAATGATTTATTTAAGTCAGCGCGAGTTGATTATTTCGAGGTTTTAATGACACAACGTGATGCATTAGAAGCGAAATTAGAATTAGTAGATACTAAAAAAGAACAACTGAATGCTGCGGTACATGTTTACAGAGACCTAGGCGGCGGTTGGAAATAGAATGCCTATTTTAATTAGTTATTAGTAGGAAAGCCTTCCAGAAGTAAAATTCTGGGAGGTTTTTATGTTTATAAAGATAGATGTAATTAAACTTTCTTATGAAAATTGATGCCCTAGCCCCGATAGAAGCGGTATCCTTTGCAGTCCGCCGCGGCGGACAAGGAAAGATATAGCGAATAGCTGGAATTAGCTCCTTATAAAATAACTGATGATTTGTTTGTAGATTAAAAGTCTTCCGGAAGTAAAATTTGGAGGTTTTTTAAAGAGTAAAAGTTTTTGTAATATTATCACTATACTTTAATTGGAGTTTATTTAGGTATGGATATTTTTACTCTAAATCCTTTATCAGGTTCTGAATCAAAATTAATAGTTCCTTTAACAGCCTGAATACGGCTTTCTACGTTTTGGAGACCATTTTTTGCAATCTTTGTTTTTTCACAGCCTTTACCATTATCAGTATAGTTTATTAAGATTGATTTTTGATCATTTTCAAATTTTATTACAACCAGATTTGCATTACTGTGTTTCTTCATATTCACCATTAATTCCTGTAAAATTCGGCTAATGGTGATCTTTTTTATATCATCAACAATTTCCCAGTTTATATTTTCCAGATTAGTAGCAATGATATTTATTTCGTTGGTATTATACATCGAAAGCATTTCTTTCATGCTGCTGGTAAAATCTGCGCCAGTATCAATTCTGTTGTTTTCTTTTGAAATTCCTCTCACGCGTCCGTAAATATCATCTAATTTTTGAAGTAGATTCTCTTTGGTACTATCCTTAGATAATAATTGAGATTCGGTAAAAGCAATCACATGATATACATCGTTTGCCAGCTCATCGTGGAGTTTTTTAGCAATTCGGGCTTCAGTATTATACGAAGTCTTGAATTCTATAGCTTTGTTTTTATTTTTATAATAGCGTATTAAAATTGCTATTAAAACGACTAAAAAAATAAAAACAATTGCAAATACAATTCGCAGGTATTTGGCTTTTTGTAGTGCTAATAAGTTTTCTGTTTTTTCTAAACGAAGTTTTGCATTTTCATCTTTTTCCTTTTTCGAGTCGTATTTAATTTTAGCAAACTTGTTTTTAAAGTTATTTCTAATCTTAATAATACTGTCGTTTAATGTAAAATACCTTTGTACATATTTGCTGTTTTGAGCACTGTGATTATTAGAAATTAAAATTTGGAGAGATTCTAATCTTTCATCAACACTATTTAGTTTTGTGGCTGCATTGTAAGCTGCAAGAGCATTTTCATCTGATTTTTGAATGTCTTTTTTTGCATAATAATCGGCAAGGTGAAGATAACTTTCAATACTTCCATAAGTATCGTTAACTTCTTTTCTTATCTGGAGACCTTTATTCATTAAATGGAGTCCTTTTTCATCCATTCCGTTCCTAAAATAAGCATAACCCAGGTTATCTATAATTAGGGATTGTTTAGCTGCCATAGCTTTCCCCTTTAATAATTTTTTGCTTAATAGAGATTCTAAAAGAGTAATTGCCTTATCATATTTTTTTTGGTGAATATAAACAACCGCAATATTATTTAAAGACATTTGCTGTCCGAGAGGATCTGCTTTATAGCCATTAACTGCTTCTTTATAGTAAATAATAGCATCATTATAAAGAGAAAGTTCTTTGTCAGCAATGCCTAATGTATTATTTATACTAGAAAAATTTGGTGTGTTTTTTTTAATATATGTTAATGCTTCGGTCACTGTTTCTTTACTGCCGTAATAGTCTCCATTGACTTGCTGAATACGTGCCATTTCAATAAGTATATACCCAATATTGGCACTGTCTTTTAAAGTTTCAAAAAGTAGTTTTGATTTATTAAAATTGTAAAAAGCGGTGTTGAAGTTTTGTTTTTCGAAATTTTCAATTCCTTTATCTCTTATACTATATGCTTCATCTATAGATTTTGTGCTTCTAGTAATGGTCTTTTTTTCTGTACAGGAAAAAAGAAAAAGAAGGATAATAAAACAAAAAAACGGGGACCGTAACATATAAGTTTACTTTCCCCGAAAATAGTAATTAATTAGATAATAAAACATTTATTTATTAAGGTTTTTTAGGTGGCGTAAGAGTGGTACCATCACCCGGACCATCAGGTTCAACACTACCAGCCTGTATAGGATTAATAGTTTTTTCTATTTTATTTTTTGGCTTGGTTTCAGACTCTTCTGGAGTACAAGAAAAAAGCGTGAACAATAACGTGAAAGTTATAAAAAGGAATATCTTTTTCATTTTGATTTAGTTTAAAAATTAGACATGAGTATTGCTGTCCGGACTTTATCCAGAGTTTGTTAATGGCAATACCAAATTGGTTTTTTTGGGAAGTAGAGTGTGTAGAACCGTAAGACGTTATTTATACTTCCCGATTAAACTCGGTCTTACGATTTTTCACACTGTTTATTTGAACTAGTTATACTTTTGTTTTATGCTGCAGATAAAACGTGAACTAATTTCTTTGGCAAAGTAAAGGCGCTTTGAGGCCTTTGTTTATAGGGGATTCCCGGAATTCCCGCGTTTTCCTGAGATTCCCAAAAATTCCTTAAAACAAAATAAAATGCGTGGTAAATTTGGGTTTGTTTGAATGTGTTATTTGAATGCAAAATCAATCTGACCTCTATCATAATAGATGCAAAAAGTCCTAAAAAGGTTGTCTAGGACTATTAAAAAAAAAGATGAAAAATTTAGTATTGAAGAAATCAACTCGCTTACGGTTTTTTACACTGTTTATTTAAACTAGTTTTATATTTTTGTTTTATTCTGCAGATAAAACGTGAACTAATTTCCATGGCAAAGTAAAGGCACTTTGAAGCCTTTGTTTGTGGGATTTCCAGAATTGCCGCGTTTTCCTGAGATTCAAAAAAAAATCCTAAAAAATACCATGCATAGCATTACATTAGAAGAATATAAAAAGGCGATTAAAATTAAATACGAGATAGAAAAAGAAGGAGAACACTTTGATTATTTGTACAATCCTTCTCGCGGAAAACTCCGCGATCTGTGTTGGCATATTTTTGAGAATAATCCAACTCAGGATGATTTAAATGTTTTTAAAAATTTATTGTGTTTAGATTTCGATCATACAAAAAAGAATAAGTTTAAGGAACAAAAAGATAAGTTTAGGCCTATTGAAACCTTCTTTAAAGGCGAAACAGATCCATCGAATATTGATGCAATAAATCTTGCAGCAGTTATGGTTGATTTTCAGCCGCGCCCTTTTAAAAAGTTTAATGAGAAATGCAGAATTGTAGAAGCCAAGGAGATTGAAAGTTCAGATAAAACCAAAGACGTTGTTGAAGGTGAAAATGAAGTCATAGAAATTGAAAGTTTTGTGGAAATTGAAAATGAAGAGTCAAAAGAGCATCCTAAAAAAGGAAATCTTTTTTTAAATTTTGCAGCTATATTTTCTAAAAAAATGGCTCAGAAGATATATCCAAGAAGAATAATTACGATAGCAATTGGAGCGGTCGCTGTAGTATCTTCTGCGTGTTTATACTTGGTGAAGAGAAAAGATTAGATAGAATATTTTCTAAATGCAGGTTGAAAGCATTTTGAAAAATAAAATGCAGGAAGAGGTAAAAAGAATAAATTTTTGAGGAGTAATTTTGGTGTTTGAAAAGCTCGTTTTTTGGCATATATTATCTGTTATTTATACTATAAAGATAAGTAAAATTCACCTGTAAACCTATTAATTATCAGTAAAATAACGAATTATTTTTGCTTTTTTGTAGATAAATTTTCTGGAATTTCTTCCTTGCACATTGTTAATTTTGAAAGCAATAAAACTTGTTTTTCCTGCTAATAATTTTTCTCACGCAGATTTAAAATGATTTAGGCAAATTAAAAATAAATAAATCTGCGTGAAACTTTTTTTAGTTTGTGAGATCTATTGATAAATTAAACAATAGTTACACCAGCTTCTTTGTAAGGCTTTAAAATTTCTTCTTGAGGTGAGGCATTCGTTACCAGAACATCAATATTACTGATAGGACCAATATAATAAGATTCTGCTGTACCTACTTTTTCGATAGAACTCAATGCTATGACATAATTCGAATTTTGAATCATGGTCTTTTTAATCTGAGAATCCTCGTGTATAACGCCCGTAAGTCCACGATCCTGATGTATACTACAGACACCCAAAATACAAATATCAGCTCTAAAATTCCTAAAGAAATCTATGGTTTCGATACTTGCAGTCGTAAAAGAGGTTTTGCACATTTTTCCGCCGGCAAAAATCAATTCAATATTTGGCAAATCTTCAATTAAAGCTGCAACCGGAAAGCTGTTTGTAATAACAGTTAGTTTTAAATCATAAGGAAAACTTGCTACTAAAGCCAAAGAAGTTGTTCCGCCATCAATAAATACTACTTGTCCGTCTTTTAAGTACGAAATTGCTTTTTCGGCAATGATTTTTTTGTTTTCAAGATCGTGTTTTTCTCTGTTTCTAAAGTGCAGCGGAATAGGGGACGGAGCGACTGCGCCTCCGCGGACTGCTTTTAATAAACCTTGATCCGAGAGTTCTTTTACGTCTCGTCTTATTGTATCTTCTGAGACATTTAAGTACTCGCTGAGTTCGAGTAAAGTTACCCGGTGCTCTTTTGATAAGTATTCTAAAATTACTTTTTGACGCTCTTCTTTTTTCATTTTGATGCAATTTTATATTGCAAAAATAAGTTAAAATTGCAATAGTTTGCAATATTTGCGTAAATTTGTTGCAAATAGAACTAAAAATGAAAAAGAAAACTATTGCAATCGATATGGACGGCGTGCTTGCCGACATCGAAGTACAACTTATTGAACATTACAATAAAGCCAACGGAGCGGAACTATCAAAAGAAAGCATTCGTGGTTTGGCTGAAGAAGAAGCCTTTAAGGATCGGGTTCTTTTACGTGCTGTTTTAAATGCAGATAATTTTTTTAGAACTTTGCCTGTAATGCCCGATGCAGTTGAAAGTTTACGCCGATTACAGGAGAATTTTGAAATTTTTATTGTTTCGGATGCGACTGAATTTCCGGTTTCGCTTGCCGAAAAAGTAGCTTGGCTGGGACAACATTTTCCTTTTATTAAATGGGAGAATATTATTTTATGCGGAAGCAAAAGGATCATAAATACTGATTTTATGATCGATGATCATTGCAAAAATCTGGATTATTGCATGGGAAAACCTATCATGTTTACGGCATCTCATAATGTAAATCAAACGCATCATTTAAGGGTAAACAATTGGAAAGAAGCAGTTGAGGTTTTAGAGAAAACATTGAATTAATTTGGTTGTTTTTAACCGCAAAGTTCGCTAAGATTTATTTTTACTTTACACATAGAAAACACAAAGTTCGCAAAGCCAGATCAACACAAAGCTTTGCGAACTTTGCGTTTTTATAAAACTAACTAATTATAAAAAACTTTGGGCGCTTTACGGTAAAAGTTTGAGAAACAGTTGGAGGTATTAAAATGTAAACTTCTTATGAAAATTAGCGCCATAGCCCTGATGGAAGCGGCATCCTTTTGTGGCGGGGTTCGCCACAAAAGATATAGCGGACAGCAGGAAGCAGCTCCTTAAAAATAAGCAGCTCCTGATTTGTAAACAAAAAAGCCTTTCGAAAGTTAACTTCCGAAGGGCTTTTTGTTTTTCCTGAGGTATTAAAAAAGAACTATAAATTAAGGTCGTTATTAATTTCTACTTCATCAGATTCGTTGTAGAAATTTAGTGCTTCTTCAATTTTCTTTCGATCTTTTTTAGTTTGTTTTATTAGAAAATAGACTAATAGAACAACGCCAATAATTATGGCAGTTAATACATAGTTATTAATTTCCATGACGATGCTATTTAAAGTTAATTCTAAACGTTGTTTTTGTAAAAATAATCTTTAAATTTGGTTTTTGATGATTTTTAAGACAAAAAATCACGAAACCATAACCCTGAATGTTTAATAGTTCTTTGTTGCGTGTCAAAATCAACATGAATTAATCCGAATCTGGCATTGTAACCTTCGGCCCATTCAAAGTTATCAGTAAGACTCCAAACAAAATAACCATCCACATTATAACCGTCTTTTTTGGCTTTTAAAATTTGTTCTAAATGATCTTGGATATAATGTGTGCGTTTGATATCATAGACTTTTCCGTTTTTAAGAATGTCCGGAAATGCCGCACCATTCTCTGTAATTATAATTTTTTTTATGTTATAATTATTGAATTTTTTAAGAACTTGATAAAGTGCTGGAGGATAAACTTCCCAACCCATATCAGTAGAGATGACATTTCTTTTTTCAGCACTGATTAATTCAGCTCCAATATACGGAATTAATAAAGATGATTTTACAACTTCTCTTGTATAACATTGAAGTCCAATGAAATCAAAGTCAAAAGCGAGATTGTTGAGGTCATCTTCAAGGATATAATTGTTGAGTTTTTTTAGTACCGGTAAATCGGCTTGAGGATAACCCAATCCTAAAATCGGCTCTATAAAAGTTCTGTTTAGTAAAGTATCGACACGTTTTGCGGCTTCGATATCTTTTGGTGTTTGCGAAAAAGGCTCAATATGTGTACAGGAAAAAGTGGTACCAATATTGGCTTCGGGTATTAGTTTTCGTACTATTTTTGCGCCAGCAGTCGTAGCTAATGTTACGTGATGCATGGCTTTAAGATAATTAGTGATGCCTTTTTTTCCGGGAGCGTGAATGCCCAGGAAATAGCCGGCTCCTGTAAAAACAGAAGGTTCGTTGATGACCATCCAGTTTTTGACACGATCTCCAAAATATTGAGCGCAGACCTCAACATATTCTGAAAACCATTTGACAGATTCGCGATTGGTCCAGCCGCCTTTTACTTCCAGATCATGAGGTAAATCCCAATGATAAAGAGTAATCCAGGGTTCTATTCCGGATGCCAGTAATGAATCTATGATTTTGTTGTAATAATCGATTCCTGCCTGATTTACAGGATGGGTTCCTGTGGGCATAATTCGTGGCCAACTGATAGAAAACCTAAAATTCGGAATGTTTAATTCGTTTATTAAGTCGATATCGTTTTGGTACGAATTGTAGAAATCGCAAGCAGTCAGGGCATGATGTCCATTTTTGATTTTTCCTTTTTGAGAGGTAAAAACATCCCAGATAGAAGTTCCTTTTCCGTCGGCATCATGTGCTCCTTCAATTTGGAAAGCGGCGGTAGAAACACCCCACAAGAAATCTTGTCCAAACTGGTCTTTGTGTAAAAATGAGGTCTCAACTTTATTCATTCAATTGTGCTTTCCTTTTTTTAAATTTGAATTTCTAATGTATTAATGAAGGAAAGAAGATTGCATAGCTCTTAAAAAAAGCCATTCTTTGAATGAAACCAGAAAATTTAGATTGAAGAATTTCATGACATTTAGTTTTATTCAAATTAACAAAACTAATGTGAATTAATTGTAAAGCTGTTATTATCAAATGATTAAATGAAATGAATAAGGCCTTAATCTTCCCAGCCGCAAAGTGTGAGTCCATAACCTTGTGCCTGCGAAATGGATACTTTTGTAATTTCATGACGGCAGGCAGTTAATCCACGGCAATTGTCTGTATAATGGTATTTTTTTGCTCCAGTTGGTCCGCAAATATAAACTTTAGTCTCAACCGGACATAAAGTGGTTAAAAAAGCAAAAGAGAGCATTAGAATATATTTCATTTAGATATGATTTGGGGTTAAATAGAATCATTGTACGATTAAATAATATTTGTTTCCTTTTTCGTCAAAAGCTTTAAGTTTTCCGTTATCGGTCCATTCTGTTTTTATATTGAGTTCAGGAACAGAATCATTGGTTAGTATTCCGGCTCCATATTTTCCTTGAGTATTGATGTTTCCAAAAACGGAATCTCCTTTTATATTGATGCCTTTTACATTATAATTGTACTCATAATGACCTGAATTTCCGGTTCGGTATTTATAGTGATATTGTGTATCAACGTGGTAGGTTTTGGCTTCTTCGGGAGTTATAACTTTTCGATCGTTAGCAGTAATCACCTCCTTATAAAATGTGTTTATTTTTTGAGGAGGTGAAGTGGAAGCATGTTTGCAAGAAAGTATTCCAAGCGAAAGAAATGACAATAGGATTAGGTATTTTTTTTGCACAGGCGTTGAGTTATTTAGATAATCTTAAAACAGGTTTTAAAATCTTGTTATTTTTAAATAGTGATAAATCTAATTAGAATTACTTTGTCTAAAATGAGTAGTTATACGTGATTTTATCGAATGATCTAATGCGAAGAAAGTTTTGTATGAAGTTGGTTTAAATAGAAAAAAGAGGACATTTCCGTTCCTCTTTAAAAACTCAAATGATTTGGCTTTAATTTTTAACCATTTAAAATCCAGTATTATATTTTACGTTAAAAGAATGATCAGACATAAATAAAAGTCCAAAAAACTGAAAAAAGGCTAATATTGAAGGAATAAGTCTCCAACAAAATAATAGATAAAGAATACCTTGACCTGATTGTCCTAAATAAAATTTATGGATTCCGATTCCTCCTAAAAAGAATGTTAAAATTGCTGCGGTTGTTTTACTTTTCATAATTTACATTTTAGATAAAATTTCTGTTTTCTTTGAATCAAATTCTGTTTGAGAAATGATTTCACTTTCTAATAATTTTTTTAGTTTTTGAAGTACTTCTAATGGATCTTCTTTTTGCTCGACATTTTGAGGAGTTGGTACATTTGTATTTACTGTTATTCCTCCGCCAGCAATTGCCCTTTTATTTTCAAGATCATGTTCACGTCTGTAAACAACCATTTCTTCTTCTTTTTGCTGAGCAAATTGATATAATTTTCGGGCTTGAGCCTTTGGTAAATAATCAAGCATATTCACATTTCCTTTAATTGTCTTCATAGAAAAAGTTGCTCCCATAATTCCTTCTTTCATATGACAATCTAATATGTCTTTCCAGGCATAATCCTGAAAATCCATGGATAAACCTAAATTTCTGGGCCTACAGAAAATGATTCTTTTATTAGTTAAAGCAATACAGTCCGGAGATAAATTTATAGCCGGTTTTTTTTGAACGGCGATATATTCTACTTCTTCACCAGAAGTAAGTAATCCGTTAACTTTTACTAATAGTTTTTCAACTGCTTTTGGGTCTTGTTCTTCGTTTAAGAATTTTTTTAAATCGTTTATCATAATAATTAGTTTTTATTCGGTTTCATATAATTCAACAGTTTCTAGCAACTCTTTTTCAAATTGATAAATATCATCAATAGATGAAATTGAGATTTTTGATTCATTTTTGTTATCATTAAAAAGACTGATATATTTTTTTCCTCCATTTAAATGAAGTCTGGTAAGTGGTTTTCGGTTATTATCATCTAATAAAATCCCAAAATAGGATTGTGTGTCACGATAAACAATTCGGTTAGTAGGAAGTTTTCGTCTTAGTATCGCAACAACAATACGATATCCGTCGAGTTCTTCTTCACTGGTAATAATTTTACTGTCTTCTTCTATAGACTCAATTTGTTCGTCTTGCTGTTTAATGGTTTCTTTTGTAAGTGCAGCTTTTAAGCGATCATTTATTTTTTCGCTGATAAACTGATTTAAAGATTTTTGGACTAAATCCTTAAATTCGTCAACTACTTTTTCAGTTAATCTTCCGGTATAAACTTTATTTGCAAAATGTTTTGTAAAATCATTTGAAGGATTTTCGAGTTCAATATTGATTTGCTTTTTAATTTCTTTTATATATTTTAAAGTACTTGCATTTGTAACAATATTATCGATATTGAAACTGGATTTATGAAATTTTGCTACTTCGGTAATCGTGTTTTCTTTTAGATTTGTGATATCAAATTCTAAAAATGGTTTTTGATCCATTTTGTTTTTATCATCTAAATCGGTGAAAAATTGATACTGAATTCCGTTTGTTAAAAGTGCAAATCGAGTTTTGGTAACATGAAAGTATCGGAATAGTTGTGAATTATGTACAGTTAGATTTTCTTTCCAACTTTTACATTCTACTATTATAATTGGTTCTCCATTCTGAAAGATGGCATAATCTACTTTTTCTCCTTTTTTTAGTCCCAAATCGGCCGTAAATTCAGGAACTACTTCTAACGGATTAAAAGCGTCGTAGCCAAGAATATGTATAAAAGGCAATACAAAAGCGTGTTTGGTTGACTCTTCTGTTTCAATTTTACTTTTTAGCTGATCAATTTTATCAGCCAGTGATTTAAGTTGAATATTAATTTCCATTGGTTTTTAGTTTAAATTAATATTCAAATGTAAAACCAATAAAAACCAGTATTTTACGGAAATCCATAATCCGAAAAACTTTATTTTTAAGCAATAAAAAAAGCCCTCGAAGGAGCTTTAAAAAATAATAGTAATAGTATAATGAGGTTAAATAATGCCCATATCTTTTGTGATAGAAACCAGATGAACTGTATTGTTTGCCTTAAAAAAGTCTTTTAATTTGGAGAGTCTTTTTTCCATAGCACTTTTGCTGTTGGGTTTTACGCCTGAGTTTTTTAGAAGCTCTATTATATCATCCTGAGCTGTACCTAATGCTAAATGTTTTAGAATTAAGATATCAAAATCATCAATTTCAAAATTGTTTTTTTCCTGTAAAGCAGATGCAACTTCAAACGAAATAAAATTTTGATCTGAAGTTGAGATAATATGAATTGCTTTTTTTAAATCTTCAATGCTATTTCGACCTTTTAGTACAAAACCGTCAATATCTGCATTATCAAAAAGAGATTTAATACGAAAGCTTTTATCTTCGACAGAATAGGCTATGATTTTAATATTAGGCTGAAGTTCACGAACTTTTTCAATAAGTTCATCTCCGCTAGTAATTTTTATTTCACGATGATCTTTTTTGAAAGAAAGATCACTGATTAATAAATCATAAGGCTCATTGTCCTGAATGGCTTTTCGTATTTTTAGAAAGGCATCATCACAATATTTTGCATGTTGAAAATTTACAATATCTAAATCTTTTAAGGTTTGCGCGATTCCTAAATTTATATCTTCAAGGTCTTCAGCTATTATTACTTTTTTAAACATAGGCTTTTATTTAGGCATTGTTATTTTTACTTTAAAACCTTTATTGGGTTCAGTGTCAAAAGTAATAGTTCCTTTTATGGCCAAAATACGGTTTTCCATATTTTGTAAACCATTTTTTATAATTTTATTTTTTTCAGTGCCTTTTCCGTTATCAGTATATTCTATAAATACTGTTTTTCCGTTGCTTTCAAATTTTAAAACAACCAATGATGCATGACTATGCTTTTTCATATTTACCATTAATTCCTGCAAAACTCTGTGAATGGTAACTTTTTTAAATTCATCAATTACATCCCAGTTTACTTTTTCGATGCTGTTAATAATAACATTGGTATTGTCACTATTATATGTCGAGAGCATTTCTTTTAAGTTAGAGGCAAAATAGGCTTTGGTGTCGATATCATTATTCTCTCTTGAAATGCCTCGCACACGGGCATAAATATGATCCAGTTTTTGAATTAAAGTTTCTTTTGTATTTTCAATTTCTAAGGGTTGTGTCTGGGTAAAAGTTATGGTGTTAAAAACATCATTTGCCAGTTCGTCGTGAATATCTTTGGCAATTCTGGTTTCAGCATCATAAGAAGCCTGTATTTTTTCGATTCTGTTTTTGTTTCGATAATACTTTCTTCCGTAAATTAAAACACTGAAAAGAATAATAATTCCAAGAACAGAAAAGGTTCTTTGATATTTCGCTTCCTGAAGTGCTAATTGATTTTCGGCTTTCTCTAAACGAAGTTTCTGATTCTCGTCTTTTTCCTTTTTGGAATCGTATTTAATTTTGGCAAACTTGTTTTTAAAGTTGTTCCTGATTTTTGTAATACTGTCATTCAGAACAATATATTTCTGAGCATATTTTGTATTTGATATACCAGAAGTGTTCGAAATCAAAAAAGATAATGCTTCTAATCTTTCATCAATACTATTAAAATTTGTTGCAGTTTGATAAGCTAATTGTGCATATTGATTTGATTTTTTAGAGTCAAATTGAATGTAGTATTCGGCCAGGTGCAAATAACTTTGGATGGATCCATAAGAATCAGCATCTTGATTTCTTGTTTTAAGACTCTCATTCATTAAGGAAAGTCCTTTTTCGTTTAATCCTTTTTTAAAATAGGCAAATCCCAGATTGTCTAAAATTCTGGATTTACTTTTTGTACTTAATTTATTTTTTGAATTTTCATTTTTTAATATTGATACCAAAATTTGGATTGCCTGATCGTATTTTTTCTGTTTAATATAAACAACTGCAATATTGTTTAGAGGAGGTTGTTTTGATGCATCATCTTCTGTATCTTTTATCGCGTCATTATAATAGGAAATCGCATCATTATACAAGGAAAGTTCTTTGTCTGCAATTCCGAAGAAATTATTAATAGAGGCACTATAAATATCTTTCTTTTTAATATAATGCAATGCTTCGGTTAATGTTTCTTTACTGCCATAATAATCGCCATTTATTTGCTGTATGGAAGCCATTTGAATAAGATTGTAGACAATATTTGCACTGTCTTTTATAGTCTCGTAAATTACTTTAGATTTATTAAAGTTGTAAAAAGCACTATTAAAGTTTTTGCTCTGAAAGTTCGAAATACCTTTTTCTCTTAAATTAAAAGCCGTTTCTCTTACAGCTTCATGGTTAGTGGGAGTAATCGTCTTTTCTTTGCAGGAAAGGATACTTAAGAAAATTATAAAATAAAAAAACGGGGATCGTAGCATAAAAGTTACTTTCCCCGAATTTAGCAATTAATTGTACGCTAAGTACTTTAATTGATTATTTTTTTGGTGGTGGAACAACGATCGGATCGTCATCTGGTCCAGTTGCGTAGGATGGTTCTGAAAGAGAATCTTTTTTGATCTCGTTCACAGTTTTATCTTTTTTATTTGATTCAAAATCGTCGGCAGTACAAGAAAATAAAGTTGTACAGAATAGTGCAAATGTTCCCATTAAAAGTAATTTTTTCATGATTTTTAGATTTAAAAATTAGACATGGGTATTGCTGTCCGGAACTTTTCCGGAGGTTGTTTAAGCGCAATACCAAATTGTTTTTTGGGAAGTGAAGTGCGTAGAACTATAAAACTTTATTTATACTTCCCGGATAAACTCCGTTTTACGGTTTTCCGCACTTTTAATTGAACTAGTTTTGTAAATTTGTTTTAATCGCGATATCAAACATGAACTAATTTCTGAGACAAAGGAACAACGCTTATGAGCCTGTATTGACAAGGAATTCTGGGAATTCCTGCAATGTTTAAGCCTTCCTGAAGATTCTTAGTAATTCCTAAAAATTCCCAAAAGCCTATGCCAAATTTTACTATTGAAGATTACAAAGAAGCTATAAGAGCTAAATATGAAAAGGATGTA
This sequence comes from uncultured Flavobacterium sp., assembly GCF_963422545.1. Lineage (NCBI taxonomy): Bacteria > Pseudomonadati > Bacteroidota > Flavobacteriia > Flavobacteriales > Flavobacteriaceae > Flavobacterium > uncultured Flavobacterium sp. Next base: position 174,888 of record NZ_OY730238.1, on the reverse strand, counting down.
AATAATCCACTTTCTGATGATTTGAGATTACTTGGTCAAGCCTATCTAAGGGATTTGTGCTGGGAAAAATTTGAGGGAGGTTTGAGTGAGGATGATTTGAAGGTTTTTGCCTCTTTTTTTGGATTTGAGTTTAACTCTCTCAAAAGAAATTTATTTAGAGATAAAACAGATAAGTTTAGACCTATTGGGACTTTTTTAAAAAGACAAACAGATCTAGCAAGTAGAGAAGCAGTTGATTTAACTGCAATTTTGGTTGATTTTCAGCATAGACCTTTCAGAAAATTCAAGGAAAAAGGAATTATTAATTATTTAAAGCACCCTGAAGATTCTAAAATTTCTGAGCCATTTGCTGCGGAATATAAAGATGAAGAAAGTAATGAAGGTGAAAATGTTAATGATTCAAAAGAGGCAAGCACATTTGATTTTATAGATTCAGAAGAAGTTAATGTTTGTAGTGAAATAGAAACTGAAACTCAAGAAGTAAAACCATTAAATCTTTTTGTAAATACTAAGGAGAATGCTCCTGAAAAACCAATAAAAAAATTATGGCGAACTGGATTACTCGTAGTGATTCTTTTGTGTTTTGGATTTGCCGTTAGCTATTACTTTTTTCCAAAAAAGCAATGTATGCAATGGAATAATGATCATTATGATATTGTAGATTGTGATTTGGAAGTACAAGGCGCAGTAGTTTTTAGTAAGATTGAACGATTAGACGAAACTAAGGTCAATCTTAAGAAAATAAAAGTTTGCGATACCACGAGTTTTTTTAAGAATGGAGAAGCTGCTGTTTTTTATGCAAAATCTAATAATACAGTTGAGTACTTTAATCAGCTTTCATCTCATCCCGAAAAGCCGGGGCAATTCTTAAAACCAATCACGAATCATATAATTGACAAATATGTAGAACCATGTAAATAGTGATTCTGGTTTTTAATGATTTCAATAAGTTTTGTTTGAGTAAGAAATTATACTGGCTATAATTAGCGTCTATACCAGATAATTTAAAGTTTGAGACTAACAAAAAACAGTTGTTTAGGAATCCAGCCAGTTCTTAAAATTATTAATTTCTTTTTTGCTCAAAATAATAGGTTCACTATCGGGAATAGAAACATTTAAAAGCAATTCGATTTTTTGACTCGAATGTTTAATGATTTCCTGAATATGGTGTCGGTTAATAATGTATTTTCTATTCACTTTAAAGAAAAGAACCGGATCAAGTTTATTGATTAAATCCTTTAGATTACTATTATACAAATAGCTGTTGCCTGAATTGGTAAAAAGAAACAGATGTTTTCCTGTGGCAAAAAAATAGGTGATCGCTGTGTCGTTTATAGAAATAAGTTTGTCTCTGTGGTTTACCAAAAAGTGATGCTGAATGTTGTTTTGGTTTTCAATTTCAACAAGTGATTCAACAATTAAGTTGGTATTAAAGGTTTCTTTAATGTTTTTGTATTTGATTAAAGCCTCGTGTAATTCTTCTTCTTCATAAGGTTTTAGAAGATAATCAATCGTGAAATGCTTGAAAACTTTTACGGCATAAGAATCGTAAGCAGTGATAAAAATAACGGGGCAGGAAACAAGTGTTTGCTCAAAAATGTCCAGACTTTTTCCGTCTCCCAAATGAATATCCATAAAAGCAAGATCAACCGTATTTATTTTAAAAAAAGCAACAGCGTCTTTTACAGATTTTACAATCGAAATTTCATTGATAGAAATTATGGTTTGTTGTTCCAGAATTGATTTCAGATAGCTTGAAGCAAGATGCTCGTCTTCAATAATGACAATTTTCATTTGGTTTATTTTTTCGGCAAAGGTAAAAAAAAAGCTCCGTTAAAAACGGAGCTAATTCATTTACAATTCTGGATTGTTTAGTCGGGCATCTTTTGGAAATGGTATTGTATAACGTGGATCATTTTCGATCAATGTATAGTCTTTTCCGCCAATAGTATGTGTGATTTGTTTTTGAGATGTTCTTCTTAAATCAAACCAACGATGACCTTCGACAGCAAACTCACGTTGTCTTTCCTGTGCAATAAAGTCAAGAAGTTCTGTTTGTGTCATTGCAGCAACTGTAATACTTAATTGTATATAACCTGTTGCATTGTATCTGTTTTTGATAAAAGCTAAAACTGTTGTTCTTGCCGTTGGAAGATCGTTCAATTGTGCTGACGCTTCTGCTTTTGTCAAATACAATTCAGAAGTTCTGAAGGTACATTTTTGAGCGATATCACCACCTTTTTTAAATTTGAATTTGCTTCCGCTTGCCTGATAATACAAAGCAAAACGTAAGTCGTTTGTTTTATCATAAGCTCCAGTTAAAGTTGGTGAAGCATATGTAGTTCCTTTTAGAATATTGATAAAAGGATCTTCAAGCGCTAATATAGATTCTGGCCCATTATAAAGGTTAGGCAAAGCAGCTGTAGCATTTAAGTCTATTAAAGCATTTTTGTATGTCATTGCTTTATCTGCAGCTTCAATAGCTTTAGCCCATTCTTTTCTGTAAAGGAAAATACGAGATTCCATCGCATATAAAGAAGCCTTAGAAAAACGGTAATTAATACCTGTTGTTTGCGTGTCTAAATTCAATAATTTTTTTGCCTCTTCATTATCAGATAAAATCTGATCATAAATAACAGCAACACTTTGAGGAACATAAGCTTGCTCTAAATCTATTTTTAAAGCCAATGGAACACCTTTGTCAGTTGCAGCTGTTGCAGCATTATAAGGTTTACTGAATATGTTCAATAAATCAAAGTAAGTTAAAGCTCTTAGTGCATAAGCTTCTCCAAGTAATTGGTCTTTCTCTGCAGAAGGTGCTAACTTTTGGCTTGCTTCATTGATAACTACATTCGTATAAAAAATCCTGTTGTATAAAGCTGCATAAGGAAAACTGTTTGTAGTCTTATCAGGATTAATATCGTTCCAGATATAATGGTCTTTATAGAAAGTGGTATTATCGTTAGATTCATCAAAAATCAATTCGTCTGCTCTCACAGTAGACAATGCTTTATGAATTGCAGTTATAGAATATCCTTTTGTCATTACGGCTCTGTAATCTTGCAAAGTTTCCGGAATTACTTTACCTATTGGCTTAACATCAAGATAATTATCGCAGCTTACAGTAGTAATCGCTACGCTGGCAAAGAATACGTATTTTAATATATTTTTCATTTTAAATCAGATTAAAAAGTTAGGTTACATCCTAAAGAAATTGATCTTGGGATTGGTTGTGCATAGATATTTCCGAAAGTTTCAGGGTCAAAGTAACCTTTATAATCAGAGCTGATTACGAATAGGTTTCTACCTTCAATACTAAATCTAACGTTATCCATATACAAACTGTTTATAGCTTTTTTAGGCAAAGAGTACCCTAAACGAATACTGCTTACACGCATAAAACTCATTTCATGAACCCATGTATCTAAATAATTGTACATTTCGAGTGGAGCTGCTCCTGGAGAATACCATTGGTAAGCCATCCATGAATCTCCTGTGCCTGAAGTTGGACTAGTAATTCCAGGTATGTGTGAACTTGTATTAGTAGGTGACCATACATTAAGCGCATCAGTAGTATAGTTTTGACCACGATCTAAACTTGTACCATTGAAAGTAGGTTTTTCAACGACAGTTTGCTTGATATTGAAAGTGGTAGCAATTGTAAGATCAAAATCATGAACTTTAAAAGTGTTGATAAAACCACCAGTAAATTTAGGGTCTAAGTCTCCAGCATAAGTAAACAAATCTCTTGTTTCAGCATCTGTAAGCTTTGATTGAGATAGAACTCCCGGGAAAAAATCTGCATAGGGGTCAAAAAGGGCAAAAAAGGTTTGTGAGTTTACAGTTTCTCCTTTTTTATTTACAAATAAAGGATAACCATTTTCATCAATTCCTGCAGTTTTTAATGCGAATACCGCATTAACCGGAAGTCCTTCTCTAGAAGGTAAATAACTATTAGATCTTGTTTGAATACGATCAACATTACTCTTATTATGAGCAAAATTAATTGTTGTATTCCACTTAAAGTTTGGATGATCAATGTTTCTTGTAGACAAAGAAATTTCATATCCTTTATTGGTTACCTGCGCCCAGTTAGCGTTTGTATATTCAAATCCGTTTTCTAGAGCAAGAGATTGTAAACCAATTAAGTCGGTACTTTTTCTTCCGTAAACATCTGTAACAATGTTGATACGATTCTTGAATAAACCAAGATCCATTCCAACGTTAGTATTGGTAGTTTTTTCCCATCTTAATTTATCATTTGGAGGAGAAGATACTGAAATAACAGGTTCTGTTTGTCCAGGTAAAATAACAGTTGTTTGGTTTGTACCCACTACATATGGAGAAGTGTTTTTGTCGATATTTCCTTGTAAACCATAAGAAGCACGTAATCTTAAATTAGAAATTACAGGATTATCTTTTAAGAAATCTTCTTCAGATACTGCCCACGAACCAGAAGCGGCCCATAATGGTAAGTATTTGTATTTAGGATCTGCACCAAATAAATCTGATCCGTCATAACGAACACTTCCAAAGAAAGTATATTTTCTGTCATACGTATAAGATGCTGTTGCAAAAAACGATGCAAATGCATTTTCGTTTTCATTCTTTAAATACGTTCTATAGTTTGTGTCAGCTGCATAAGTTGCAGTTGGAAAAATAATTTGAGTTGATGTCAATGTTTTTGGGTCATAACCAAAAGCTTTCGTATTAATAGAAGTGCTTTTGTTTTTTCTTAATTCATTACCAACCATAAATTCTAACTCATGTTTTCCTCCAAGAGTTGTACTATAGTTTACCATAGTTTTCCAGTTGTATTGGAAAAAGTCAGTGTTTGAATTTTGGATAATTCCACCAACTGGAAGGAAATAATTATAAGCTCCGTTTGCAAATACACTTGTTTTTTCTCTTTCTTTTCTTGTAAAGTAAGTGTCTTTACCAGCGTATTTTTCAGAAGAATTATTATCAAACTGTAAACCAATTTGAGTACTTGCTTTTAAGCCTTTTGTAATATTATAATCAACATCAAGTAATGCTTTTACAGATCTTGTTATTAATTCATAATTCGTATTTTCTCTTTCTTCTAAGAAATTAAAAGGAACAGCTACAGTTCCATTTCCATATCCTTTGATATCTTTATCATATCTATAACTTCCATCAGCATTGAATGGAATCAAATATGGGTTTACGTTTCTTGAATAATTAGAAGGATTTGTAAAACCATCTGTATCTGAAAGATAACTTGTTTTCTTGCTTTGAGTACCAAAAATCCCAACACCAACATGTAATTTATCAGTTACATCAAAGTTGTTTTTTAAGGTAAGGTTGTATCTGTCAAAACCAGTTCCTACAGTAGCACCATCTTCATTATAAGCTCCTAAAGAGAAATAATAATCAGATCTTTCTCCACCACCTGATAAACTCAATCCGTATTGCGTGTTAAAAGCAGCTCTATACAATAAATCACCCCAATTGGTATTATTGCTTCTCAAAGCGTTGATTGAGTTTTGTGTTGTTGGACTTAGAGACGAAAAACCTCCCGATCTATAGGCTCCTAATTCATTAGCCTGGTTTAGAATGCGGGAAATTTCCCCAGCTGTGTCTCTGTAAGTCAAATCTTCTCTAGAAGCTAGCGAAAGTTCAAAATCTACTTTTTGAGAAGAGTTTAAAAGGTTTAATTTAGAAAAATCAGGTTTTTGAGTCACAAAAGTATTAACGTTAAAGTCTACTCTCATGTTTCCTTTTCTTCCTTTTTTAGTTGTTACCACAATAACACCATTTGCAGCTCTTGCTCCGTAAATAGCAGTTGCAGCAGCATCTTTTAATATGGTAATATCTTTGATATCATCAGGGTTTAATCCTGCGATAGAAAAGTTACTTAATATATCTATATTATCTTTGTCATAATTTTTAGGAACATCATTTCCTTCAAGAGGTAAACCATCTAAAACCCATAACGGATCCTGTGCACCATTAAGAGATGCAGTACCACGAATTCTGATTTTTGAGATCGTTCCAGGAGCTCCCGTTTGTTGCGTTACCGCTACACCCGCAACCTGACCAATTAACATTTGATCCAAACTCGCAACACCCGCTTGTTTGATATCAGCCATTTCAACTTGTGCAACAGCGGATGTTAATTTTCTTTTCTCGATTTTTTGATAACCTGTTACTACAATTTCTTTTAATTCGGCTATGTCAGATTTTAAAGAAATCGTGTAGTTGTTTTGAGCAGTAATCTCTACAGTATAAGGTTGGTAACCCATATAAGTTACTCTTAAACTTTTCATATTGCTGTTGATTTTAAATTCAAATGTACCGTCAAAATCAGTTACGGTTCCAAGGCTAGCACTTTGGATCACACCTTTTTGTTGTGTGTTGTTAGATACGGAACTGTTCTCGACAAAAACAGTAACACCTGGTATTGGCAGTCCGTCTTTGGCATCAACTACGGTCCCTTTAATTGTCCTTTCCTGCGCATACCCGGAAAGGGTAAGAAGGAAACTCAGCATGTAAAATAAATTCTTCATTAGTTTGTGTTTGGAGTTTGGTTAAAAAAATTCTATAATGTGTTGTTTAATGCTCTTTCAATACGTTGAATCAAATCGAAATAATGATTCTTGGTTTCTTGATTTCCAATACTTCTTTTGGATCTCAATAATTGCAGAATCTGATTTAGTTCACCTTTTTTATCAGATGTAACTTCGGTAACTCTTTTTAAAGAAGACTGATTAATGTTACGTCCCATTTTTGATCCATCAAGGTAATCACACAAATGAGGCATGCTCAGGGTTTCTTCTAATTGGATACCTTTTTTAGGTTCTGTCTTTTCAAAAAGTTTATTTGTTGAAACAATCAAGATATCAACATAATTTTTTTGAGTCATACGTTCCAAAATCGTAAGCGACTTATTTTGTATTGTTGAAGCAAAAATGTTCTGACGTATAGTTTGAAATAATTGCGTTACCGTAAATACATTTTCTTTGGTTTCATTACGCTGAAATAATTCGTTTTCTGTAATTCGCAATAAACGATCATCACTCAACATACTGTATAGAACACTGTATTGTAATTCTCTTGCCAATGTATAAGGTGTATATTCGTATGGCCCTAAAGGAGAATCTTTCAAAGGATTTGTTTTATCCAAAATCGGATTAAAAAACAACCACTCCGGAATTGTAATAGTATTTTTTAACAAATACGCTACAGCTCTCTTTTGTATCGCAGCCGGAACCGGAATATAACTCGCTTTGTTATCACCGTGAACAGTAGTATTCAAATAAACACCACCCAAATTGTTTAATACGTGATAATTGTACAAATTCCATTGACCAATAGCACCTATATAAAGTTTACCGGTTTGGTAATAAGATTCATTTTTATCGTACGTCCATTCCAGGATATTATTAACAACTCTTTTTAAGTTCTTAAGTCCATATTCACTGGCTTTCATTGCATCGTCACTCAAATCTTCAGATTGTGAACGAGGATCTATTATAGCATCACCATCTTGTTGCTCTCCGTAGAAATAAAGTGGATCGTTTTGATGTTTTGCAATCAGGTTATTCAATTCCGTATGCTCTTCAGTTTGATTTGCATACCATCTGTAACCCCATTCGATTGCATATTTATCATATTCACCAATTTTTGGCGTAATAGCTTCTACATGATCTTCAGGCTGTGCGATATAATTGTAACGAGCGTAATCCATGATAGACGGAGCAGTTCCGCCCATTTTTGCTGTAAATGCTGCAGATCGAAGTGATTCTACAGGATAAGCAAAAGAGGCACCCATATTATGTTTCAAACCAAAAGTGTGTCCAACTTCGTGAGACGATACAAATCGGATAGCTTCTCCCATGTGTTCATCGCTAAATTTGTTTCCTCTTGCTTTTGGGTCAATTGCACCAGTTTGAATACGCATCCAGCTTTGCAATGAAGTCATTACATTATGCCACCAGATAATATCTGATTCAATGATTTCTCCACTTCTTGGATCTACAACTGCAGGTCCCATAGCATTTGATTTTTGTGATGCTACATAAGTAATAACTGAGTAACGTACATCATCAACATCAAAATCGGTATCCGCTTCAGTTGGTTCTTTTGCAATAACTGCATTTTTGAAGCCTGTTCTCTCAAAGGCAACTTGCCAATCTCGAACACCTTCAATAATATAAGAGCGCCATTGTTTAGGTGTCGATGGATCGATGTAGTAAACAATGGGCTTCTTAGGCTCTACTAATTCGCCATTTTTATATTTTTCAATATCTTCTTTTTTAGGTTCTAATCTCCAGCGTGTTATCAATTCTTTTTCAAGCATTGCATGTTGGCTGTCATTAAAATACCAGTGCTTTTCTGAGAAATAACCAATACGATCGTCTGCAAAACGAGGTTGCATAGGTACTTTGTCCAATAAAATAATATTAGAAGTAACTCCAAGTGTAACCGATAGGGCAGGACCGCCTTCGCTTACAGAAGTTGTAAGCTGCGATTTAACAACAATATTTTTTGGAAACGTTTTTACACTTTCTATATATGATAAGTCTGATTTTACAGATCCTCCAAAACCAATATTACTTAAAACATCATTGAAACTTTTTTGTTTTCCGTCAAAAATTTTATTTGCTTTGATTACTATTGATGTCGAATCGTTGTTTTTGGTTTCGATATCAAAGACCTCTATTATAGATTCAGAAAAGTTACTATTTACAGAGGCCGTAATGGCATCGCCAACCGGAGATGAAACTTTAGGTACTGATGATTTTACCCAAACTTTTTTTGCAACAAGATCTTTATGAAAAGTGATGATTTTATTTTCGTAATTCATTCCTTTATTTAATCCGGCATCATTAACAGGTAAAGGAACATTTGAAATTTTATTAACCACTAAAAACTCTCTTTGAAAAAGGGAATCATTTATTTCTAAATAAAGATCCGTTTTAACCTGAATCGTATTGAATAACCCTTTTTTGAAAGTTCCTTGTTTTACCAGGTCATTATATTTTTTTCCTTTTGGAGATTTTATCGAATCCTTAACTTCTTCTGTTTTATCGTCTTTATTCTTTTTATTCTTTTTTTGAGAAACCATCGCGCTGGTGCTAAATAATAGTGCCAATACTAAGATGGTTTTTAGGGTTCCCAACAATGCCTTTTTCCCCATTTAAAGTTAATTTTAGGTTAATTTTATGATAAAAATATAATGCTGGATTTGTTAAAAAAAACAAAAAGGAGTGAGTGGCTTTTTTTTGGGAGTGAATGTTTTTTTCTACCCAATTAAGGGTAAAATGCAAGTAAAATCTCCGTCTTTTTTGAAGGTTTTAAAATCTTTTTTAGAGTAGTAATTGTAGATACTTTCTAAGTATTTGTGACCAAACTTAGATTCTTTCCCGAAGTTTTGCTTTTCGTTTAAGTTATTGGTAATGATTACAACATTTTCTTTAATTTCAATGGTTATTTTCAACGGATTTTCTTCAGAAGCGATATTGTGTTTGATAGCATTTTCTACCGCAATCTGAAAAGCCAGATAAGGAACTTTCTTAGCCAGAACGCTTTCGTCATCAACAATAGTAATTGTAAAGACAAATTCTTCTGTAAATCGGGTTTGCTGAAGGAAGATATATTTTTCTATAAAAAGCAATTCTTCCTGTACTGTAACAATATTATTAAGAGGCGGATTAATTAGATATCTGTAGATCTTAGAAAGATTCAGCGTAAATTTTCGTGCCACTCCGGTATTAGTTTCAATAAGCATATAAAGCGAATTCAAAGAATTAAATAAAAAGTGCGGATTTATTTGTTCCTTTAATTGTTGCAACTGAATTAATGCTTTCTCTTTTTTAATTTTTTCATTTTCTACAAGAAGCTTGTTTTTTTCCTTAAAAGTTCTACGTGTAAAAATGGTAAATAAATAAAAGAACAGAATTAAGATTGCCGTCGTAATAATGTAAATTAACGAAGCATACTTTTTTACGGCATCTACATCTTCAGTTGAAACCTTTTTAGGAAAATTGACGCACAAATACCAATCCGTACCTTTTAGATTCAATCGTTTTGTGTATCGTACAATGTCTAAACCTAAATATTCTGAAATTGCAATTTTTCGGCTAAAAGTATCTTTGTCTGTAAAAGTGGTATCCAGAGTAGATATATCTGTAATTTTAAAAATATTCTTTTTTAATAATTTTATTTCGGGATGATAAATGATCGTTCCCTTTTTGTCAAATATAAAAGCATAAGTAGCTGCTTTTTGATCGATCGTCGAAAAATAAGATTGCAACGCTGGCAAATCAATATCATATCCATATCGAATTACAGTTCCATTTGTTGCGACATATTTATAATATATGCGCCAGGAAAAAATTTGATGCTCTTCAACAATAGTATTCTGTTTATCTAGTATTCTGTTTTTAGCAACAAAATCTTTTATAGAAGTTTTTAAGTTCTCGCTATTAATAGATGGAGTAAATTCTATTTTTTGATTATTAATTTGAAACCAATTGTTTTTAACAAGATTGTCATTGGAGTAAATCGTACTTAAAACTTTTAAATTATCAGATAAGTTTTTGGTATTGCTCATCTCAACAACACTTTTTAACTCATTTTGAGTTTCAAGAAATCGGGACAATTCCTGCACCATAACTTCCTGCTTTTTTTGTAAGCTGCGTTGTTCAGTTGCAATATTTGATTTTTCAGTGATTTGCGTCATTAAACCACTTAATATATAAATAGAAAGAAGCGTAAGAATAATGAAAATGATTCCTAAGATGAAGAAGTTCCTGCCGGAAAAAGTATTTTTAAAAGTAAATCTCAAAGATGTCTATTAAAATATAAAGACATATTAAAGTCCTTATAGTAATGTGGTATTATTTTTTTTCGCGTGCAAATATAAATTTTTTTGACTGATACGGTTTTAGTTATTAAAAGTTAACGCTTATTTCATTGATACGTTTAGTAAAAATCTTGTTAAGAGATTATATAGTTTAAAATTGTTTCAGGATTGTGGTTTAAAAAGTTTCAGGTTTCAAGTTTCACGTTTACAAACCCGACAGGTTTTTAAAACCTGTCGGGTTTAATTAGTTTATTGTAGATTCCAATTTCGCATTGAACCTGAAACCTGAAACCTGAAACAAAAAAAACTAATTCAAATTAATAACTTGAGGTCCGAATTCTTCATAAAAAATATTTTGCTGATTTACATTAAAATCAATTAGCGTTTGATATTGTTTTTTGATAAAAATTTCTGGTCCGCAGATATAAAATTTTGCATCGTCTAATAAAATAGCCTCTTTACATTTAGTAAGATCAACATGACCTTCGATAATTTGGGTTGAATGATTATCTATGTTTTCTATTGAATCATAAAAAGTAAATGTTTCAAGCCATTTCACTTCTTGCTTTAAAGAAGTAACCTGATCTTTAAAAGCATGAACAGATTCATTTCTGCAACCGTGAACCCAAACTGTTTTTTTATTCTGAATAGCATTCACATTCGTTTCCAACATGCTTAACATTGGCGTCAAGCCAACGCCTCCGCTAATTAAGATCAACGGATTTTCGGAATCTTTTTCTAAGTGGAATAATCCCGCAGGAGCTGAAATCGAAATTACATCGCCTTCTGATTTTGAGTGAAGCGTGTTTGAAACTAATCCGGATGGATTTGAAGCCAGACCGATTTCTTTCTTTACAGAAATTCTATAATATTCCGGATTAAAAGCACTCGATAAACTGTATTGTCTGGGTTGCATAAAACCTAATTCGGGAACAAAAACATGAACACTAATATATTGACCGGAATGAAAGTTGGTAATTGCTTTCCCGTCTTCAGGATAAAGATAAAACGATTTGATTTCGCTCGATTCGTCTGTTATTTTTTTAATTATAAAATTTCGCCAGCCGTTCCAGCTTCCCGGTTTCGCAGCATTTTCCTGATATAATTGTTTTTCGAGATCAATCATAATTTCTGCAAGCTGATTGTAAGCAACAGTCCAGGCTTCGAGAATTTCCGGAGTCGCAGCTTCGCCAACAACTTCTCCAATAGAAGCGATCAATTGAGTTCCTACTATATTATATTGTTCTGGCTGGATATTCAAACTTCTGTGTTTGGTTCCAATTCCTTTTAGAACATTAATTAGTACACTTGGATTGTCTATATTTTCGGCGTAAGCCAAAACAGCATTTGCCAAAGCCGATTTCTGTTTTCCATTAGCCTGGTTTCCCATATTGAATATATTTTTCAATTCAGGATGATGTGTAAACATTCGGTTATAGAAATAGGAGGTAAGATCTTCGCCGTTCGATCTCAAAATAGGAATTGTAGCTTTAATCAGTTCTTTTTGATATTGATTCATTTTTGAATAATTTGAATTGGAATTAAATTTTAATGTAGTATAAACCCGTTCAGAATTTATATTTACAAATTTAACTCCGCCATCAGGCTCTGTTTTATGATTCAAATCATAAGAGCCAAATTAAAAATGATTACGGTAAGAAATGAACTATTTTTTCATCTGAAGATGTTCGAGAGTTTTGCCAACCAAAGTTTTAGTCCCAACAGATTTAAAACCTAGTTTTAAGTATAATTTTTTGGCATTCGGATTTTCTTCTTCGACCAATAAACCTAAAGTCTGATTATTTTTGGTTACAAATTCTTCAATCAAAAATTGCAGTAGTTTTGAGCCAATACCTTTTCCCTGATGTTTCGGATTTACGCCTAAAGAATCAATATAGAATTCTCCGCTTTGCGTTTCATTTTCGGGATTAAAATCAGGATTAAAGTTTTCGTGAACATATTCAATAACTGGCAACCTCAACGCGATTAAGTCAGCTCCGTTATAAATATTTACTACGCCAATAATTTCATTGTTTTCTTCGGCCACAAAACAATTCTGATATGAATATTGATTGTTTTCTCTTTCTATAAAATACAGCAAAAAGTCTCTTGCACTTTCATAATCCTTTTTCCCAATAAATTTATAGATAATGTCTTCCATTGCCAATAACAAACAAGGTGCAATAAATTCCGAATCGGTTTGAGTGGCTTTTCTAATAATCATTATCTACTTTTTTGATGAGTTACAAAATTACGCCAAGTTTTAGAGTTAGTCTTTATTTCTAGTTTTAATTAACATAATGTTTGAAATCGAACAATAAGTTGGTTTTGTATTTTATTAGAATTAAGTCTGGCAGACTGTTTATTAGATTCTTCTAAAAACAAGTCCGCCAGTTCCATAATTGAAACTGGCGGACAAAAAAATAAAAAATAAACACAGTCTTTGTTAGAACGAATATCTAACCCCAAATTGTCCCTGGAATCTTGACGCTAACTGATCTACAGTATAAGGCGCTGATGAAGGTCTTTGGAAAGTATATGTTGGATCACCAGTGGCAACACCTCCAAGGTTTCCTGATTTTGTTAAACCAAGGCTCGCTGTTGAATTGTATGTATTTGGAACAAAGTAACTTCTTCCCCAATCTTTATTGATAAGGTTACCAATGTTTGCCATGCTGAATGAAATTTGAAATGTACCAACTTTTGTAACTTTGATTTCATCCATTAATTTCAAATCTGCCTGAATATTCCACGGAGTTGTATCTCCATTTCTTTGTGTGAAAGTTCCTCTTCTGCTTTTTAAATAATCATTTCCATTAACAAAAGCTTCGTAATCTGCAACTTGTTGTGCTGCTGTCGCTGATGGAACTCCAGTTGAACTTACTCCGATATATTTAGCTGCTTCTGCTGCATCTTTAAAGATATAAGCCAATCCTGCCGCTTGTCCTGTTCCTGCAATTGTTGAGTTTACAAATCCCCATGAAAACGGATTTCCTGATTGTGCATTAAAATATACATTAGCAGAGAAAATATTGTTATCAGCCAATTTTACTGCATATCCTACATTCGAAACGATTCTGTGTTTGATATTAAAGTTTGAATTTGCCAATTGCGGATCATTTGGTGTCAATGATTGGTTCATCTGGAAGTTACTTTCCATAGAGTTACGAATTCCGTTTGTAACATCGCGAGAATTTCCGTAAGTATAAGCAACCATAAAATTAAGACCAAAATCATAGGTTTTTGTAATCATTTCAGTAATGCTGTATCTGTATCCTTTGTTTGTATTTGAAAGCAAGTAAGCATTCGAAAAAGCCGGGTTGATATTAGCAGCATAAATTGGCATTTGGTGATTAGTATCATAAGAGAAATAAGTTGGATTATCCAGTTTATTTACTTGTTGAAATTCAAGATCACGAATCACTTTTGTATAAATACCTTCGGTTGTAAATTTATATCCGTCGATGATTTTATCGATAGCCAATGAGTTTCTTAAAACTGCCGGCATTTTAAATTTATTGTCTACTAAATCTGCCTGAACTTTTGGAGTTGCATCATGATATCCGTTTAATCCGTTAGTTGCCAAAGGATCACCAGCTGCTGCAACCTGAGCCGGAGTTAGATTGTTTTTGTCATAACTTCCGTAACCTACACCGTCATTATAATATGCATATCCTAACCATGCAAATGGGATACGTCCTGTAAATACTCCAGATCCACCTCTTAAAACCAATGTTTTATCTTCGTCAACATTATAAGTAAATCCTATTCTTGGAGAAACCAATGCAGTGCTGAAAAAGTTGTTGTTTATTTGGCTTAATGGTGTATAAGTATAAGTTGTGCCATAATTAGGGTCAGCCGGAGAATTTTGAACTTGCGGGCTTAATTTTGGTTTATTTGGCAAGTCTGTATAATCAATTCTCACACCTGGAGTAACTTTCAATTTATCGCCAATTCTAATCTCATCCTGTGCATAAACACTATATAAGTTTACTTTGAATTTAGCGTAAGGATTATTGAAGATTTCATCTCTTGTTGAACCGTCAAACGGATAAGTTCCACGAACACGAGTAGGAAGTTTGTTAAGGAAATTATCTAGAGATTTGTACGAAACTCTTCCGTTTAATGCATTTACAAATCCGTAATTGATGTCATAAAACTCGTTGTGAGTACCAAATAAGAATGTATGGTTTCCTGTTTTGTACGTCAGGTTGTCTGTGATTTCGGCAGTATTTTGTTTCATATTAAATACAGTTGCCTCACGGTCATTTCCTAAGAAAATTGTTCCTCCGTTATAACCAATTTCTGTTTGAGGAAACATGATATTGCTTGATTTTGGATCACGATAATCTTTAATGGCAGAATAACTTGCAATAAATGAATTTGACCATTGGCTGTTGAAATGACTTTTTAATTCTAAAACCGTACTAATAGATTGGTTTTTCTGTGTAAAATCCATGCTTGAAAATCTGAAGTTTGCTGCATCGCGCTCTAAATTTGAAGCTTGAGAAACTACAGTATTATTTCTTAACGAAAGAGAGTGTTTGTCGTTAATTTTCCAATCTAATTTATTGAAGTATTTTTGACTTTTTGCAAAGTTGTTGTACGCGCCGTAACTTCCTACATCAAATCCGTAGTTTGTTTTTACGAAATTCGAAATCTGTTCTGCAGTTGCATTATCTACTAATGAAGTCAATTTTCCGTCAGAATTTGTTTGTCCTGCGTTGTAAAATAAAGGGTCAGTTCTTTCTGCATATTCCATATTGGTAAAGAAGAAAAGTTTATCCTTAATAATTGGCAAACCTAATCTAAAACCAACTTGATAATCACCAAAAGAGCTTGGCATTTTAGAACCGTCACCTGCATTATTTGGACCTGTAATGGCAGCATTTCGACCATAACTATAAATAGATCCGCTTACTGTATTTGTACCGCTGCGAGTAACTGCATTAACGCTTCCTCCTAAAAAGTTCCCTAATTTAATATCATAAGGTGCAATGTAAACCTGAATATCCTGAATTGCATCTAAGCTTATTGAATTTGATCGCGTACTGCTTCCTGGCATACCAGAAGTTCCGGATTGACCACCCAAAGATGGACTAAAACCAATTGCATCATTGTTTATAGAACCGTCAATAGTTACGTTATTATATCTGAAATTAGTACCAGCAAAAGAGTTGTTAGAACTCTGTGGAACTAGTTTTGTAACATCCTGAATTCCTCTGTTTATTAACGGAAGGCCATTTACTTGTTTTTCATTGATATTGGTACCGTTGTTTTTAGAAGATGGTTTAGAGCTTGTAATTACAACTTCTTCCAATACATTGTCTTCTGCTTTACTAACTACAATTGTTGGTAAATCATTATCACCAAGTGATAAATGTATTTGTGAGTTAGAATAATCTTTGGTACCAGAACTTTTAATTTCTAATTCGTAAGGACCACCGGCATTTAAATTTTCGAAACTAAACCTACCTTGTTTATCAGTCGTGGATCTGTAAACAGAGTTAGTTGGTAAATGTGTTAATGTAACCTCAGCATCACTAAGTGGACTGGTTCCATCGTTAACTTTGGCAGATAAAGATGAGGTCGTAATTTGGGCAAAAATGTTTCCTACGGTAAGGAGCAGTAAGGCCGAAAAAAAGAGTTTTAGTTTTGTCATTGATTTTTAGTTTTTATTTGACAAAGAAACTCTGTTTGTTTTGATCAGATTTGACGCTTTTGTTAACTTAAAATCATAAAACCATTCATTATTAATGCTAAATTATGAACGTATTATTACTGTTTAAACAGGTTAGCTCTTTAAAATCAATGGTTTAAGCAAGACTCTAAAAATAAGTAGATTAGGTTTGTATTTGAGGTAGATTAGAGAAAGATTAGAGTGTTAAATTAATGTTACCGATAAAGAAAATCGATAATCTCAGATATTGATATTACAACTCAAAAAAATGTAATTTTTTGCTATGTTAGGACTGGGATAGATTTCAAATTAGCACAAGATTAAATAGCGTCCAGCTTTAGTTTGATGAAAATTAAAGTGCAATATAAAAGGACTTTAGCCGAGTGAATTACAGTTTGGCTAAAGCATATTTTCAAAGTTAGTCTACGCATTTTTGTCCTCGGGATGACAATGATTGTGGTTACGTTGCGAATGATGGATTAAAATCCATCCCTACAATATGTTTTGTTCCTATGGAACTCTTTTATAAAATTCCGTAGGAATGGCTTATTTTGTAGCAACGGATTTTAATCCGTTGAAAAGAATAAAAAATTAGTTTTTATCATAGAAATCGGGATGACAATCATTGTGGTTACTTTGTGTGAAATACCCAATAATTAATTCTTCTATGGAAATAGTAAAGAAAATGCGGTACCTTTTCCTAATTCAGAATTTACTATTAGATTAATATTATGAAGTTTTAGAATTTGCATAGTGATAAAAAGCCCCAATCCTTGTCCTTGAATATGACGAGTTCGATCACTTCTGAAAAAGAGATCAAAAATAGATTCTTTATCATTTTCTGAAATTCCCGGACCTTGATCTGTAATTTTTATCAGAAGCTTTCCTTCATTTGAAAAAGCAAATACCTTGACTTGTTCAGGAGAAGAAAACTTAATCGCATTATCTAGAATATTATACAAGGCAATAAAAATCAGGTGTTTATTGCCATGAATGGAAAGCAAATCTTCATCATCAGAAATAGCATCAAAATTGACCGAAACTTTAGATTCAGGATATTCAATAGCTTTCTTTTCCAGAACATTCCATAATATTTCATCGATTCTAACCGATTCCATTTGCTGAGGTTCTGAAAGTTCAAGCCCTGATAAGACCAAAAGTCCGTCCAGAGTAGATTTGAGATGTAAAGTATCTTTTTTGAGTGATTTTAATATTTGTTCATATTGCTCGTTGGTTCTTGGCTGTTGCAATGACACATCAATGTCACCAATAATAATGGTAAGCGGAGTTTTTAATTCGTGCGAAGCGTTTTTAAGAAAATTGTTCTGGATCATTATACCACTTTCTAATCTTTCTAAAAGATAATTAAAAGTGGTAACAAGTTCTTTAATTTCGTCTTTTCCGCTTGTTTGCGGGATTTCCAGCCTCGAATGAAGATTTTCTGTCGTTATTGTATTTACTTTTGCTATAACTTGCTCAAAAGGCAGAAAAGTTTGTTTGGCTAAAAAGGTTCCCAGAAGATAATTTATTGGAATTCCGGCGAGATAAAAAATAATAAACATAATAGCCAGAATCTCCAGTTGGCGGTTTCCTGCACGATCAATACCGGAAACCACAATGATAAAATCGCCCTCATTGTCTTTATAAAATAAACCTACAAATTGCCTGCTGTTGATTTTAAAATGTAGAATTTTCTCTTTTTTGATCAAATCCAGATATTGATCACTTAGCTGAACATCAACATTATCATTCGCAAAAAGTTTTTTTGTTTTGGCATCATAAACCCTTATCGATTCGTTGTTTATCCGATTGTATTGTATTTCGATTTGACGATAACGTGCGCTGTTAATTTCCTTGATTTCGTCCTTTTCGAAGTAAAAAAGAGCCGTTGTCATTGCATGATCTTCCAGATTCTCATAATAAAGATCTTTCATGTGAGTTCTAAACAACAGGAAAGAACCCGCCATTACAAATCCAACTGTAAAGGCAAAAAGTAAACTGGAGTTAACCGCCAGTTTATTTTTAAGATTCATGACTCTTTTGTTTGAGCATATATCCCGTTCCTTTTATGGTGTGAATTAGTGGCGTAGCAAAGTTTTTATCGAGCTTATTTCGCAGATAATTGATGTAAACATCCACAGTATTAGAATTCATATCAAGATCAATGCTCCAAACCGCCTGAGCAATTGCAATTCTTGACAAAGCTGTTTCTCTGTTTTTCATGAAAAAAATCAGAAGTTTAAGTTCTCTTGAAGATAAATTAAGTTCTTTTCCGTCTCTCGTGGCGCTTTGTTCCTTCATATTGATCTCAATTCCTGCATAAGATTGAAAGTCTAATATTCCCGAACTAAATTCGGCACGACGAAGCTGAGCGTTTATTCTCGCCAGAAGTTCTTCAAACAAAAATGGTTTTGCGAGATAATCATCGGCACCGGATTGTAGCCCTTTTACTTTTTCATGCGGAGTATCTAATGCACTTAAAATAAGAATAGGAACGATTATTTTTCTATTTCTTAAAACTTCACAAACCTCAAATCCTGTAATATCCGGAAGCATAATATCGAGAATAATAATATCGAAATCATTTTCCATGACTTCATTGATGGCGTCATATCCTTTTGAGACTGATTTAACCTGATAGAGATGCTCTTCAAGCCCTCTCAAAATAAAGGAGGCAACCCTAGGATCGTCTTCAACTAATAAAACTCTATTCATAACCGAATATAATTGGGGTGTGCAATATCATTTAAGTAATATAATAAGTATTGTGATGACTTACCGGATTTACTTTTTTATCGTTTAATTCTAACAATGTATTTTCTATCATTTGTGACATTGCGTCCAGAGCAAGATCATTTGGCTGGAGACCAAAAGGATTTTCTAACTCATCGGCAATTGCTTCAAGAGCTACGAAAGTATACGCTATAAAAACAATTATAAAGGGTGTAATCCAGCCCATTGTTTCGACAAAACCAAAAGACAATAAAAAGCAGTAAATATAAACCGTTCTGTGCAATAATACGCTGTAAGTATAAGGAATTGGCGTACCTGCGATTCGTTCACATCCGCCAACAATGTCTGAGAGTTTGTTCAGATTTTCTTCAAAAGCAAGTTGTGTAATGCTGTCAATCTTGTTTTCTGATTTGGCATTTTTTACCCAAATTCCTAATTCTCTTAAAATAATTATAGGTTTGAATTTGACTTCTTTAAGCTGTTCTGCAAACTCTTTTGGCAGGAGCCGATTCATATCCTGATCCGAATTAGTTTCTCTAAGCTGATGTTTTAGACTGTAGACAAATGCAATAAGTAAGTTGGTGAAGTTCTCTCGTTTAGCTTCATATGCTGTATTATTGATAAGAGTAATGCTTTGTCTGGCAAGAGATCTGGTATCATTTAATAATGCGCCCCAAAGTTTTCGACCTTCCCAAAAACGATCGTAACTTACATTGTTCCGAAAGCCAAGAAATATAGCCAGCGCAATCCCGAATAAAGTAAAAATAGCCGGATTAATATGCAAATTGTATTTTAGAAGATAAGGCTTAAAATAAACCACCAAAAACGAAAATAAAAGCAACAACAGAAGCCTCGGAAGGAGTTGTGGCAAAACAGAACCTCTCCATTCAAAGAGCATTTTAAACCAGGTATTCTTTTTCTTTATGATCATAAGGAAAGAATGAAATTCTATGCTATAAAAGTAATTAAAAGTAGTATCGTCTGCAAAAAAATATAAGAGCAGTAGAAGAAATAATCATTTTAATCCTTTTATCCCGATAGCTTATCAGGAGTGGCAAATAAATACACAAAGAAACAAAAACAAACTAGAAAATAAAATCTGCTCACCCGAGCGATAGCGAACAGGCGAAGCAATCTGCCAAATCTGCGTGCAAAAAAACAAAAGTATGCATAAGAAAAAATCATAATAATCCATTTATGCCGATAGCTATCGGGAGTGGCAAAAAAAAGATAATTTCAGTAAAACTTTAAAAATATTATATTCGTACTCTTATACCAGAAATACCAAAACAACTATAAAATGGAGAATATTACTGTAATTATTATGCTACTATTTGGAGTCGCTTTCCTGAGTCTTGTTAGTAAAAAATACAATTTCCCCATTCCGATTGTGTTGGTACTTTGCGGTGTCATTATCAGTATTAGTCCCGGACTTCCGGTAATTGCTTTAAGTCCCGAAGTTGTTTTTATTGTTTTTCTGCCACCACTTTTATATCACGCTGCGTGGTATACCAGTTGGTCAGATTTTAAACAAACAATCAGACCAATCACACTTGCAGCTGTGGGTTTAGTTTTGTTTACCACTGTTGCCGTGGCTATTGCCGCACATATGTTGATCGATGATATTTCCTGGCCGTTAGCTTTTTTGTTGGGTGCAATAGTTTCGCCACCCGATGCTGTTTCGGCAACTTCAATCACCAAAGGTTTGGGTTTACACCCGAGATTAATTGCGATTCTCGAAGGCGAAAGTCTGGTGAATGATGCCAGTGGTTTAGTGGCTTACAAATATGCTTTAACTGCTATTACCGCGGGAAATTTTGTGCTTTGGCAAGCCGGATTAAACTTTGTTGTAATGTCGGTTTTAGGAATTGCCATAGGTTTAGTCGTTGGATATGTGATGAGTTTTATTCATAAAAGGTTTGTTTGTGATGAGGTTATCGAAGCTACCTTAACTTTGCTGACACCTTTTGCTTCTTATTTAATTGCGGAACATTTCGAAGCTTCGGGAGTTTTGGCTGTAGTGGCAACGGGACTTTTTCTTTCAGCGAGATCAGGAACAATTTTCACACACGAAAGCCGAATCATGACAGGAACGATTTGGAGTGTTTTAACGAATATTTTAAATGGTTTGATCTTTATCTTAATCGGACTTCAGTTGCGACAAATTATTGCAGGAATTGGAGATTATTCAGGTTGGTCTTTATTTGTTTGGGGCGCTTCGGTAAGTTTGGTTGTGATTGTGGTGCGTTTTTTATGGGTGATTCCGGCGGCATTGATTCCAAGATTTCTCAGTAAAAGGATTCGTCAGAAAGAAGAATTTGATTATCGAAACATGATTATTTTCGGTTGGTCCGGAATGCGTGGCGTGGTTTCGATGGCGGCTGCATTGGCGCTTCCGTTAATAATGAATAAGACAGAAGTTTTCCCACTCCGAAACCTCATCATTTATCTTGTATTTTGTGTGATACTTTCCACTTTAGTCATTCAGGGATTGACATTGCCGTGGTTAATAAAGAAACTAAAAATTGAAAAATATTCGATTCTTGCCGAAGAATACGAGATCCGAAACAGCATCGTTTCGCAAACTATTACACATATCGAAGATAATTTCTCGTTACTCAATGATGACTTATTGCACAACATTAAAAGTAAATACGAAGTAAAATTCAATCGCCTCCAAAAAACCGAACTCCCAGCCAACTTCTTCGGAAAAGGAAAACTAATGGACGGCGAAATCTTCAATGACTTTACCAAACTCCAAATTGATCTTTTGAATGTAGAACGTGGTAAACTTGAATCTATGCACAAAGCGGGTTCTGTCAATGAAGAGATTTTCAGGAAGATTGAGAAGGAACTTGATTTGGAAGAGACTAGATTGTGGATGGAGATGTATGAGGAGTAGGGTGTTGATATTAGTTTAATAATCAATTGAATTATTTGTAGTAGAGAAAAAGGTCAATTTTTATTGAATAACTTTTTTAAGTCAGAAGTATTTTGGTCTTCGTTTCAGCGCAATAAAAAATTGACTTATGTACTTACAGTTTGTACTTTTGCCGGTATGAATGATAACTTTGTAAATGAATATTTTGGGATAGGAATTCAAAATGGTAAAACGCCTGAAAATCTGGGCGTTTTGTGGCGATCTGCTCAAAATTTAGGCGCTACTTTTATATTTTCCATAGGCAATCGATATGCCAAACAAGCCTGTGATACGCATGATGCGGTAAAAGCAATTCCTTATTTTCATTATGATACTTTTGAAGCTTTTTTTGAAAACTTGCCTAAAGGAGCGCGATTGGTTGGGGTTGAATTAGATGAAAAAGCTTCCGATTTAGAGACCTTTGAACATCCAAGACGCTGTGTTTATTTATTGGGAGCAGAAGATCATGGCTTGTCCCAAAAAATAATGGATAAATGCCATCATTTAGTAAAATTTAAATCAGAAAAAAGTTTAAATGTGGCTGTGGCAGGAACTATTATTATGTACGACAGAAATTTATCTAAACCACGTTCTTAAAACTTAACATCTGATTTTAAAATAGAATTGAACAAAGGTTTTAAAATTGATATAAAAAAACCGAACTCTTAGCCAACTTCTTTGGAAAATGTAATTTAAATGAGAGGCGAGATTTTCAACGATTTTACTAAACTTCAAATTGATCTTCTAAACGAAGAACGTGTAAGTTAGAATCGATGCATAAATCGTGTTCTGTCAATGAAGAAATTTTCAGAAAGATTGAGAAGGAACTGGATTTGGAAGAGACGACATTGTGGATGGAGATGTATGAGGAGTAGAGGTATTTTAATCAAATAAAACTTCTCTTAATTCTTGTTTTAATCTTGTTTTTAGATTCACAAAACTTTCAAATAGTAATTTATGTTCTTTAATAGATTCTGAAGTTATATCTTTATCAATAATGCTTAATTTATAAGATTCAATATTTATAAGTTTATTGTGCGCTAAAGCATCTTCTATTTTAATAGTGTTATGATTTGTTTTATCACTACACAAAATAGTTTTTGGATAAAATAATTTGATATTTGGGGTGTTAAATCTTATTGCGTAAGCAATCATTTGATACAAATCACTTTGGGAAATCCCATTTTTAGAATCTTTATCATTATTATAGACTATTTTGTATTTTGCATCAGCGATGAATTGTGTATTATTAGTTCTTAGAACATAATCTGGTTTTAGATTAAATTTAAATTCTTGATCTAGTCCTTTTTCTTTCTTTAGAGGTCTTATACCATCTATTTCTCGATCAATAAAACCAAAAATAAAATCTTCAAAAACATATTCCATTGGTAATAAGAAGGCGAACAGCTTTAATGAGTTTTTATAGTTGAAGGAAACACTGTTTTCTAAAAATAATACACAGTAATCTCTAACGGTTTCAAAACTAGAAAACATTGGATTAAATAAAATTCGTTTGCATTCATCAGCTTCAATTTCAACATCACTCACTCCATCTAAAAGAAATAAAATATCGTTTAAATTGCGTTTGTTTTGATAATCTTTTGTTGCTGAAAGTAGTAGTTTAGTTACTTTTTTAATACATTGATTAAAGTTATTATCCATCTCAAAAGAATCGTACGTGCAACTTAGTTTATGGTTTCTTCCTCTAGAAAGATTATTTGTGATATAATTATTAAAATCAATTCTACCTTTTACAAACGAAAGTTCACTCTCAACCTCAATATATTTTTGATAAATAGATGAATTTAAAAGTTCTTTAGTGTATTTACTAAATAGATAAATTAATATTTCAAAAAAGTCAGCTTGCTCATTATTTAATCCAGTTTGGTAATTAGGGAATTTCAGTTTTCTACAATAGCTCAACCACCATAATACATGACTATTTATAGCTTTTACGTCACTTTCTAAAACTTCTTTTGAAGAATCATAAAAGATTTTAGGTAAAAGATTTATAGTTTGATTTTCAAAATGAATAACACCAACGTATTTATTAGATTTTAATTGATTTGTTTTGTGTAAAAATTGTAAAAAGTGTTGTATCTCTTCACGATTCTCATCTTCATTATAATAGCTTGATTTCTCTCTTTTGTTCCAGATATCGTCTAGGAACATTTCTAAATTTTCGAAATGTTCCTCTGGAAAAGATGTTTTATTTTGATATTCAAAAAGATTAATCATTTATGATAACATTTTTAGAGGCCATTCTCCAATAGCGATATTTGCTTCTTTAAAAATTTTAGTTACCTCATCCTCATTATTCATAAAATATTCTAATAACAATGGAATGACTTTTTTATTAACTGTATTTTCTAATGTATAATCATCTCCCATAAAATAAGCATGACCAATAGTAAAATCATAACCCTTTCTTGATTGAACTGCATTATTAAGTAATGTTAAAACTGCTCCGTCATGAACTCCTATAATTGATGGATCCGGATATTTAGGTATAAAATCAAATCGTCTTCTTAAAGCAATATCTAATAGGGCTATAGATTTATCTGCGGTGTTCATTGTACCAATAATGTACAAGTTAGAAGGCACAATAAATGAATCACCAGAAGGTAGGGTTACTCGCATTGCTATTTTACCTTCAGAACGTTTATCTTTTTCTATTAAAGTAATTAACTCTCCAAAAACCCTTGAAATGTTTGCACGATTTATTTCGTCAATAATGATTACATAGTTTTTCCGTTCAACTTGTGCTAATGGACTTTTTCCTTTTTCTAAAAGAAGTGTAAGAATAGGATTGTAATATGGTTGCAATCCCCCTAAGATAATGTCATTTTCTCCTTTTTCGTACATTTTTCTCAAGGTGTTGATACTTAATGTATGTTGTGATATACCTATATTTTTTCTGAATTCTATTGATTTTTCACCAATTTCTGTAAGATAAAAATTAGACTTTATCATTTTAATTTCAAGTTCTTCAACATCACCATCAGTCAGTGGCTGAATTAATTCTTGAAAAACAATATCAAATTCTTTTTTCGCAGACGCTGGATTTTTTGATTCCTCTAAATTTTTATAAGCTCGATCTGCAATTCGTTTAAAAACACCATCTTTTTTTTCAAAGCTAAGCTCTTTTCCGTTTTCAGTATCTGGGCGTATTCCCTGTATAAAATCTTCATAACTGTAATTTTGATGAAAAGTAATAAACTCAATTTGATCAGTTAAATTGTTATTAAAAACTTCCAAGGCTTCATCATAATGAATATTTTCATTATCAGTTATAATTTTAGCTGCTTCCAAAACGGTGTTATATGTTTTCCCTGTTCCAGGAGGACCATAAAGAATTTGATTTAATGGAATATTTTGGTTGCTAGGATTTGTCATTGTTGTTGTAATTGTATTATTCAAAAGAGCTTCGACTTTATTGATCATATTTGAATTTGTAACTTCATATACTGTTGTTCGATTGCCCTGACTATTTTTTAAAGTTGGGTTAAAAATTTTCCAATCCATCAATTTTTGATGTGAAAATGTATCATCCGGATTGTAATAATAATTATCCTTTATAATTCCAATACCTAAAATAGTTTCGCCGTCTTGAGCTAAAATTACATCTCCAATTTTAATACTATTATAAAAATTAAAAATTTCACCAGCCTTTTTACTTAGATTTATATTATCATTATTAAAAAAGTTTTTTTCTTTTAATAATGTCATAATCTGTTTTTTTGAGGTTACAACTGTATTATCTAAATCACCTATTTCAGACCACCCAATACTTATCTTTTCATCAGTTTTCATTATTTTCCAGTAGCTCTGACGATCGTCTTTGGTTCCAACTCTCCAATATTTTTTTTCTGAACCAATTCGTTTATCTAGGGATTGATATAAAATATCCTGAGCTAACATCTTATGATGAGTATCTTCAAATGAATTTAATGGAATTTTACTTTTGATTAAATCTATTAATTCTTGATCATCTTTTATATAATCATCTATAAAATCATTCAATAATTCAAGATAATGAACATACTTTTTCCCTTTTTTTTGAGGTTTAATATCTAAAAGGACACAATATTTTTGATAAAATGAATGTTTATATAATGTATATTTATCAGGATTGTAATAAGTTAAAAAAGTCGCCATAGTCCTCTCATCCTGATGATGTGAAAATTTTTCTTCGGGGACAATTTGTCGATAGATTTTAAGTGTTTCTTCATTAAAATATTTAACTCTTTGAGTCAAATCTATATTTTCATCAAATAATACTTTAAAACAATCTTTATAAGGTTCTGTTCTATCTTGTGCAATATGTTTGATTACTGCTTGACCTATTGGATAAATTAAATTGGCAAAGTTTATACTTTTAATTTCTTCGTAAAAATTAGAGACATTCGGATTTGGTCGTCCTTTAAATTTTGCTAATAAATTCCATTTATATTCTTCACCTTTTAAACCACCTTCATTAATATAATATTTATATTTTCGGATGATTTCTTTAACAGGATTATTTTGTATATCACTAACATTAAATCCCATTTTTTTTAGATATTTATTTGTTGCTTCTCCACCACCATAATCCCAAATTTTTTCACCATTCATTTGTTGATGTGCATAACGCATTACTTCTTTTGGCGGATAGTTTTTACCATTTATTAATACCTCCCAACGTGTTGGTGGTATCAATGAAATATTTTCCTTTTCTATTTTTTCAATAGCTTTTAGAATATGTTCACTTGTTATATCGTTTGGTTTGAATTCCATAAATTTAAATATTCAGTTTTTAAGCTTATTAGGTAAGAAGAATTACCTAGTATTCTTGACAAACATACAGAAAGGATTTAAAACTAAAGTATGGAAAACCGTAATGGTTTATTAAAAATTTAAATAATTATTTTAAAATTGCTATTAAAAAAATTATAATTTTTCGCTAATTATGGTTTTCCATAAATAAAGGTTGAATTTAATAGTGTTATTTGTTTTAAGGTGAGTGATAGTCACTCAATCTTAAAATAATAATTAAAATACAATATTATGGAGACAATTGAAGCTATTAAGCCAGGTCCAAAACCAAAAAAAGAAGATGGAACACTAGATGAAAGAAGACGTGTTACGCCAGAAAAAAAGGAAGACTATCCTCCTTTAAAAGAACATGATCATAAAAAAAATGATTAAGAGGTTTAGTTGAAAAAAAGAGAGGCAGTTTTATACGGTCTCTTTTTTGTTAAAATAGCCAAGATGTAGATTATTTATTATAAAAGCTAAAATACGTTCCTTTTGTTTTTATTAGAATATTATGTTTTTAAAATTCTATTTCGGAAAACTTTTTTATGACGATGTTTTCCTAGCCCAGACAGAAGCGGCATCCTTTTTCTTGCTCCTTTAGCAAGGAAAAGATATAGTGTATGGCTGGAAATAGCTCCTTAAAAAAGAAATTCCAAATCTGAAATTCCAAATTCCAAAAAACTTTTGACTTTACTCAGGTTGACAAAACTCAAAACCTCCTGAAACTCCAACAAAAACTGTATCCTGTATACCAAAACGTATAATAATTACACACATCAGAATCACTCAAAACATCTAAACTGCTCAAAACCAGTAAAAATTAATAATGGCACAAGGCTTGCAAAATGGGAATATGTAAAATCCTTTCCGATGGATAAAAATAGAATCGGAGGGAAGCAATTTAAATAAAAGCCCATAGATAGCAATCAAAAGCAGTGTCATATGAAAAGTGAAACCTTAACATCAGAACAATTTTATACTTCAAATCCAGATCTTAGTAACGAACAAGCTTTAAAAAGTTCCATTTTTCGTATTAATAATTCCAGTTCAGCAGTAAAAAAAGTTAGCGAGCGTACCAAAAGTAAGTTCGGGTTATTTGTGTTGGTGAGCACCTTTGTTTTATTGTTTGTTGGAGCATACTCTGTATATCATTTACAATCTGACTTTGATCAGTTTCAAATTGAGCGAATAAACTCTTCTTGGGGATTTCCGTTTTTGGTGGTTGCGGGATTATTGTTTGTTTTTCAAACAGGAGTTTTTCTGTATAATTTATACTTGTATTTTAACTATAAACCAATCGAATCAGTTTCGGATGAAATGTTGCCAACTTGTACGGTGATTGTTCCGGCATATAACGAAGGAAAACTGGTTTGGGATACTTTAATGAGTTTGGCAGAGAGTGATTTTCCGGCACATAAATTGGAGATTTTAGCCGTTGACGACGGAAGTAAAGATGATACCTGGTACTGGATGCAGCAAGTTAAAATTAAATTAGGTGATCGTTTGACAATTTTTCAACAAGCTGAAAACAAAGGAAAACGTCACGCTCTTCACCGCGGATTCGAACTAGGAATGGGTGAAATTTTTGTAACAGTTGATAGTGATTCGATTGTGAAAAAAGATACGCTAAGAAATTTAGTGAGTCCGTTTGTGGTAGATGAAAAATGTGGTGCAGTTGCTGGAAATGTTCATGTGTTGAACAGTAAAAAAGCAATCTTGCCAAAAATGCTTAACGTAAGTTTTGTAATGAGTTTCGAATTTATGCGTTCTGCCGAAAGTAAATTGGGTTCGGTACTTTGTACTCCGGGAGCGGCTGCAGCTTACAGAAAAACTTCGGTTTTTGCTTGCCTTGACGAATGGATCAATCAGACCTTTATGGGACAGCCATCTGACATTGGCGAAGATCGTGCGATGACCAATATGATTTTGAAACAAGGACAACATGTGTTGTTTCAGCGAAATGCTTATGTATTAACAAACGTGCCGGAAGAATATACGGGATTGTACAAAATGTTTATTAGATGGAGTAGAAGCAATGTGCGTGAAAATATTGCAATGGCGAAATATGTTTTTACAGATTTTAGAAAAGAATCTAAATTTGGAGCCCGACTTTTATGGCTAAATCAGTCATTGAAAATCGTTATGGCATATCCGTTTATGATCTTTATGTTTGTTTTTATCGCCATGCACCCAATATTATTTTTAAGTTCTACACTTTTGGGAATCTTAATTGTATCGAGTTTTCCGGTGCTGTTTTATGCCAAAAGATACAATCTGGCCGATTCGCTTTGGGCATATTCTTATAGTGTTTTTTACACTTTCAGTTTATTCTGGATTACACCCTACGCCATTGTTACTGCCAATAAAAG
Organism: uncultured Flavobacterium sp.; assembly: GCF_963422545.1. Taxonomy (NCBI): domain Bacteria; kingdom Pseudomonadati; phylum Bacteroidota; class Flavobacteriia; order Flavobacteriales; family Flavobacteriaceae; genus Flavobacterium; species uncultured Flavobacterium sp. The sequence goes on along the minus strand of NZ_OY730238.1, from coordinate 145,558 downwards.
AGGCTGGTTGACACGTGGTTTAGCCGAAATAAAATAATTGTAATTAAAAAAATAGAAATTGATTTGTTTTTTTATGACTCCTGTTCCCCCGAGCAGGAGTTTTTTTATGCAGTAAAATGTATTACGTTTTTATAGCCACAGATTAAAAGGATTAAAAGGATTTTTTATTTATGCGTTGGAAAATAATTATTGCCTTATTGAAATAATTTTACTCACAGATTAGAATAATCATTTTAATCCGTCTAATCTGTGGCAAAAGAATTGTTGCGCGTAGTTGGCAAAAAATATTTTGAAAAAAATCAATAATAAAAAAACGTTCATTCATTTATTATTTTATCTTTGTCAAAAATAATCAGTATGAGAGTAAGAGATGTTGACAAAGAAAAGTTGGTAATCGAAACGGCAATTGATCAAATTGTACGTGACGGATTTCAAGGTTTCAGTATGAACAAGCTGGCGAAGGCCTGTTCGATTTCTGTTGGCACGCTCTACATTTATTACAAAGACAAGGATGATTTGATTCAGAAAATAGGTGCCATTATCGCGCTGAAATTTTTTACCAGTACCGTAAAAGATTTTTCGCCCGAAATGTCATTTGAGGAAGGTTTATGGAGACAGTGGGAAAACCGCGCCAACTTTGCCATGAAATATCCGAAAGAAGTTGCATTTTTTGAGATCATAAAACATTCGCCTCATTCAGAAACTATTCTGGCTTCTATTAAAGAGTTTGCAGAATTTAGAAAGATCATGAATGAGTTTATGGATAGGGGGCTTCGCAATAACGAATTGGTCTCAATGACATTTGAGGCCTTTTGGTCTGTCGCTTACGGACCGTTATATACGTTGTTGAATATGCATACTGAGGGTAAGAGTATGGGAGGAAAGCCTTTTAAACTTACCAGAGACATTATGAAAGAGGCTTTTAAGGGTACGATTAAAGCTTTAAAACCATGAAAAATTATGGAAACGAATTTGAATACAATACACATTTTTAAAACAAATATTAAACAAATCAATCCAGATTGTGATATGCACAAAACGCTGGATAATCATTCGGACATAGAACAATGGAGCATCGATCATGAAGATGTTGATTGCGTACTTCGTGTCGTTTCGAATGTATTGAAACCTGATGCAATTATAGATATGATCAACGAATTTGGTCACGAATGCCAGGAATTATCTTAATCAAATAAAATAACCAATTTATATGGAAAAAACTACTGGGGAAATTCCCGCTTTTACTTCTCACCAAAAAATCATTATTGCGATATTAGCGCTTTTGCAATTTACTGTAATCCTTGATTTTATGGTCATTTCTCCACTAGGAGATATTTTAATGAAAACCCTGAATATGACAACTGCAAATTTTGGTTTTGCCGTTTCTGCTTATGCTTTTAGTGCCGGAATTTCGGGCTTACTAGCAGCGGGTTTTGCTGATAAATTTGACAGAAAAAAACTTTTAATCTTCTTTTATACCGGATTCATTATTGGTACAGTTTTCTGTGCACTTTCAACAAGTTACATGATGTTGCTGATGGCAAGAATCGTTACCGGACTTTTTGGTGGTGTTATCGGGTCTGTTTCTTTGGCAATTGTAACGGATTTATTTGTTATTCACCAGAGAGGACGTGTTATGGGATTCATTCAAATGGCTTTTGCTACAAGCCAGATTTTAGGAATTCCGGTTGGTTTGTATTTTGCCAATAACTGGGGATGGCATTCGGCATTTATCATGATTGCCGTTTTGGGAGTATTAATTCTTATTGGAATTATTACGCAAATGAAGCCAATCACGAAACATTTAGAAGTACAATTAGACAAAAGTCCGCTTTTGCATCTTTGGCATACCCTGAGCAATAAACAATATCAGATAGGTTTTGCAGCGGTTGCATTTCTTTCGGTTGGAGGTTTTATGCTGCAGCCTTTCGGGAGCGCGTTTTTAGTAAACAATATTAATATTAGCCAACTCGAATTGCCAATGGTATTTTTCTTTACCGGACTTTCGGTTCTTTTTATAATGCCTTTGATTGGAAAGTTAAGTGATAAAATCAGCAAGTTTAAATTGTTTGCTGTCGGTTCAATACTTTCTATCATTATGGTTTTAATTTATACAAACTTAAATCCAGTTCCGCTATGGGAAATCGTGGTGGTGAATATGATTTTGTTTATGGGAATTATGAGTCGTATGATTCCTGCAACAACATTAAATACAGCTATTCCGGGCTTGGAAGATCGTGGGGCTTATATGTCAATATCTTCGTCTTTACAACAAATTGCGGGCGGGATCGCAGCAGTTTGCGCCGGATTTATTGTACACCAAAAAACAAAAGCATCTCCCATAGAAAACTATGATATATTAGGATATGTAATTGCGGTAATTACACTTTCTACTGTATTTTTAATCTGGAGAGTAAATCAGTTAGTAAAATCGAGAGAAGCTGCTGTAGCAAAAATAGAAAGTTAAGCGGAAGAAGATTTCGTTTAAAAATAGAAAAGCTTGTCTGTTATAGACAAGCTTTTTTTGTTGTTTCCGGATATTAAACCCGACAGGTTTTTAAAACCTGTCGGGTTTAGTTTTGCAGTTTTTTGTGCCTTCGCGGCTAAATTTCTCAAGAATTCCAGATTCCGGTTTGGGCCGTTTCTTTCGCGTAAGCAGAAAAATCTTTTGCTTTTCTGCCCAGAACTTTTTCTACGTCAGAAGTTACAGTTGAATTTCGTCCGTCTAATACTTGTTCAAAAAGATAATTAACTAACCAAATATGATCTTCGGGAACTTGATATTCTTTTAACATTTGTGTGTATTCTTCTAAAGTTAAGGCCTGAAAAGCGATATCTCGGCCACTAACCTCAGCAATTTCGTTAACGATTTCTTTAAAGGTTAACAATCTTGGACCTGTTAATTCATACGTTTGTCCGTTATGTTTGTCGTCCAAAAGTGAAGCTGTAACTACCTCAGCAATATCATCGGCATCTATAAAAGGTTCCAGCGCTTCTGCTCTTGGCAAAGCAACCATTCCTGCTAGTATTGGATCTAAAAATATGCTTTCGCTAAAGTTTTGATTGAACCAGCTTGCTTGGACAATCGTCCAGTTTTTGGCATTCTCTTTTACAATTTTTTCACAAAGCTGTGCTTCTTTTTCGCCTCTTCCGGAAAGCAAAACCATTTTTTGAACGCCTAATTTTGTGGCAAGATTAGTGAAATTCTCAATTGAATCTTCTGCTGAAGGAATGGCCAAATCAGGCTGAAAAGTAATGTAAACGGAATCAATATCCTGAAGAACTGCTTCCCAGGTTTCCGGTTTTTCCCAATCAAATGGAATTTTCTCGTTTCTGGAACCCAAACGAACTTCGATATTCTCAACTTGTTCTAATCTTTCGGCTACTCTGCGTCCTGTTTTTCCGTTGGAACCCAAGACTAAAATTTTCTTTTTGTTCATGACAATAGTTTTTTAATTGATTACTGATACAAAGTTGCAGCGATTAAAAAAGAATCATTTGTCTGAAAAGAATTATGATTTGTTTGAAAAGAATTGTTGCCGAACTTCATTGGGGCGCATTCCGAATTTCTTATGAAAAGCATTCGAAAATGAACTTAAACTTTCGTAACCTACTTCCCAAGCAGATTCTTGTACTGTTTTTTCGCTTTCGCGGAGTAATTCGTAGGCTTTATGAAGTCGTTCTTCCTGAACATATTTAAAAACAGGAATGCCAAAAAGTTCTTTGAAATTCTTCTTTAGTTTATTGCTGTTTAAACCAACCATTTTAGATAATTGCGTAAGCGATGGTGGTTTTGAATAACTGCTGTCGACAATTTCTTTGGCTTTATACAATTTGTTTTTGTCTATTTCCGAAAAATCAATTTTTGTTCCTGTGGCTAAAAGTGCGTAGAAATGTGCCAATAATTCATTGATCTGACTTTTTAAAAACAATAATCTCGTGTTGCCTGTATAAGTGGTATTAAATATTTTTTGAACTGCCAATTGCATTTCAAGTGTCATATAAAATGATGGACCTTCTACAAAATGCTCTTTTGGATGAAGTAATTCCGGAAGATAATTTTCGAAGATTTCTTTTTCGACTTGTGGTAAAGAATGAAGTTTTTGTGGTTTTGTAAAAATACTGATCGATTGCAGTGGTTTGTCAGGTTCTATTTTATGTGCAAATTCTACTTTTTGATTTCCAAAAAAGCAAATTGCCAAACCTGTTGTATTCGTTAAATACTTAGTTTGATCGTTGTGCTTGATTTCTAATTCGACATTTCCCGAACCATAAAAAGCAAAACCAACTGCATCGCCATCAATTTCGCACTTCTGAACAAAAGTTTTAGAAGTGTTGGATTGTTCGATTAAAACAATAAAATCATTTAATTCTATGATATCTGTTGTCATTGGTTTTTTAGCTATTTGACTATAAAAAGCATGAAAAGTTACTATTTATTTTTAATTCGGCATTTATAATAATCAAAGTTTTGAATCTGAGCATTTCGTTAATTGCTTTAAAGCAAAAAGGGAATAGTTCTGAAACTATTCCCTTTTGAGTATTGAAAACTATAAAATTAAGTCTATTTGTGTTCCGTAATTGTAGATTGATTTAGTTTAATAATTCTAATTTTTTGATTTGTATTATCAGACAAGAAAAGACGATCATTAAGTTGCGCTGTACTCACAATTGCTCCAAATGGATTTTCTCCCATAATATCAGAAGCATTAACTCTTGCAGTGTATTTTTGATTCAAAAATTCGGCTTTAGGATAAAGACGCAAATAATTTAAACTCCCAATAGTTTCTGATGTAATTGCCCAATCTTTACTAAAAGTGATAGCAATAGGTTTAGCATCAAAAGTAGTATTTGTTGGCTTCATAGGTTCTGTAAGTGAGCTTGCAGCATTTGCTTTAATAGCCGTAATCTTGTAATACAAATAACTTTTTGCATCTCTTCCAGCAACTACTAAATTCCCGTCTTCAACATCCATAGAATAAACTTGATCGTAACCGTTTAAGGTATTTAATAAAGCAATTGGTTTTAGATCCCAATTACTGGTTTCTGTGATTTGTGTCGTTTCGAAAACTTTAATAGTAGTATTTTTTTCTTTTACAAAAACTAATCCGTCTTTCACAACAACCCCAAATACGTGTACAAAAGTATTCCACCATTGACCGTTTCCAACCGTATTAATTCCGGCATTTGTAGTTTCATCCATTACAAAAAGTCGTGAATCAATGCTTCCGATATAAATACGGCCATTATCAACGCTAACGGATGAAAGTTTGGTAAACGGAATTGTAGTTGTCCCTTTTGTGTACCCGGTGATTGTTTTTAAATGTACTGAAGTCAGGGCATCAAAAATTTCAAGAACATCACCATTACAAACGTACAATTTGTTGTTTGCAATTGTAATTCCTTTAGGATCTAAGGTTCCTGTACCATCGCCAATTTTACTTGCTGTGATTGAGGCTTCATCAGTAGGATAGTAGTAATTGTATTGTGGCGAATTGTCGTTCTGATTATCATCTTTGCTGCAATTAGTAAAGAGGCAAAGTAAGGCTATTAAAAAAGGTATTTTGTTCATGATAGTTTTGTGGGTTATTTCCATTTTCCTTCTCCTTTGTATTTTATTAAAAATGGATTTTTTGGGTCAACAGTAAAAACAGGTTTTTTGTACGTTCCTGTTAAATAGGTCGTTTTTGTATATCCTTTTAATACATCCGGATCTGTAAATGGAAGATCATTTAGATAGATTAAATATTTATACAAATGGGTTAACATTTCTTGTTGACCACCACCTTCGCCACTATTGGCAAGATTACTACTGTGACTATAACCGCTATGATGAGAATATTCGTGTGACCAAACCGACATTTCGCCTTTCCAGTGTCCGGTCACATAACCAGATTCCCATTGAGAAGCCAGCGGACCACCTCCCCAGGCAGAATTTCCGCCAACCATTGCCATATTCAAAGTTCTGTTATCGATATAAGTGTTATATGCCGTCTCAATTTGTGCTTTGGTCAAATAATCATAAACAGCGTTTGCAGCATCATCGTCAGCATTTCCGTGCCAGTTTAATGCTCCATTAACGGTTGCAGTTCCTGCTGTTGCAGCTTGTTCTTGCTTGTATCGGTCAAAATTAATGAACGTATCATAATACAAAGGATGACTTATCGCATACGAATAATTGATAATCATTGTAATGGCTTCTTTGGCCAAAACAGGATTCATCGGTAAAAATTTATTAGGATCATCAGCAGGATTATTAAGGTGGTATTGATCGCTAAACTGAACTAATCGTGCTGATTTTATTCTTTTGAATTTTTCGAATAAAGGATCACTTGATTCTACTGAAAACTGGATTGCGCCAGAAGAGAATCCGTCGATTTTATCAATGGTAACCGTTTTACCATCCTCTAGTTTATAATCGTGTTTTCCTTCTACCAAAGGGATTTGGTGAAACGAACGATGAAAAGCCGGAACTTTTGTAAATTCATAAACCACAAAGCGTTTGTCGTAGTTTGGCAATTTTGCATAGACTTTTACATCAGTAAGTCCAACAGGTGAATAAAGAGAAACTTGTACAGAATCTTTTCCTTTCTGGATTACTTGCATTGGTTGATTGACGCGAAACCAACGGTCTTTGTTATCATACATTTTTGATGAACTTTCGTTGTCTTCAAACATCGTCATTGGCCGATTTTCTTTTGGTAAATTAGTTGCATCAATGCTCGCCAAATACTCGGCTTTGTAATTGTCGCCTTTTGAATCATCATCGCTGCAACCAACAAGCAGGCTTGCGAAAAGTGCAAAAGGTAATACATAAGAAATGGTTTTTCTCATAAGGTTTTGTAGGTTAAATTTGGGGTTTAATTTTAAAACGCAAAACTATCAATATCCTTGTGCAAAACAAGGATATTGACAGAAAATTGCTGTTTTATTTTGTTGTAGGAGTAGGTTTCTTTAGGGTTTTACTGCTATACAATTGCTTGTTTGGGCTTGATTTATTACTAAAATGAATTAGAATATGGAGTTTTAAATTTGATGTAGAATATTTTAAAGCTTTTTGTGAAAGCTAGTGATAGGTTGTTAAAGAGGAATGATGTTATATTTTTATAAGAGGTTTTTATAAGATAATTGATTAGGTATTCTTAATTACGAATAATTATGAAGGTTTTTTTTGATTACTCATAAGTTCTTCAATTCTTTTTAATTCTATAGTTATAGGTGTACAAAGAATTTCATACAATGTGGTTCGTGATATTGGATAAACGGGCGAAATATATTTGCGCCAAACTACTGTAGTAGGGATGTCCTCCGTTTTGTGTTTTTGATACAATTCTTTAATGAGTTTATAACGTAGTAGTTTGTTTTTTTGAATTCCGAGACTTCTGTTTGCAGATATTGGCATAAGGATATGGTATTATTGAGTGATAAAAAATGAAGGAAGATATTTAGGAGAAGAATGATTTTTTTAGAGAATAGGAATTAGTTAGTGGTTAGCCTTTGTAAGTGGCTTTAGTGTGTTTTTTAAATCTCGGATTTTTGATTACAATATTTTCATACTGATTAAAGGCGTAGCGCTCTTTATTTGATAGGTCATTTTTACAATTCCAGTTTCCAAAACCATCTTTGTAAACAGTGTGATGGTTTACCTCGTAGCTTTCATGGTCTGTAATAGGTCTTATTTTTACGCTCATTTTTATATTGTTTATAGATTGTTTTGATTCTAAAGTAAAGCCATTCTCTAAATTGCAAGATTGGTTTTAAGTTGGTTGTAATTAATAAAATAGCTAAAAGCACTGATGCGTAGATGTCGTGGTTAGGCAGCATTTGTCTGTTCGTTTTGTTGATTAAAGAAATTAAAAGCATATCCGTGTAAAAAATCTACAGATGACATAGACAACGGAATATTGGTTCTGGTGCCATTCTCATTAATTAAACTTGCTTCGATAAACCAACTTGAACGTACAGGTTTAAAAGAAGAGGCAATAATTTCTACTCCATCAGTAAATTCTTCATTGTTAAACTCTTTGGTAAGTTTTTGCAATTCCAGAACCCTCGAACCTTTTAGGTTTCCCTTTGCATCTTTTTTAAGAAGATTAAAAACAATTTTAACAAGCGAAGCCGTTTCTTTACTGGTAGAAAGTGATGAAATATAATTTTGAACTTTCTCAATACCAATTGTTACCGTGTCATCCCAACCTTCATTAATGCGATATCCAATTGTAATTTCTTCTTTATCATTAGAGAATGTATGCGACATTTGTTTTTCCTTAAAACCATAAACCTGATTTTTTAAATCAAGAATAGTTTCAAAAAGCTGAAAAGTTTCTGTTTTTACATTACTAATCATTTCAGAAGTTTTATGCAATTTTAAAAGTGCTTTAGGAATCGTTTCCGCTACCAGTTTTTTATAGGCATCTCTTTCTTCATTCTTTTTGTTTTCTATTTTCATTAAAGCCTCTTTTAATTGGTTTGCAGAAAATTGAGTTAAATCAATAATTTGGTTTTTTGTGTTTGCAATTGATGTGTTCATAGTTTTTTGGTTTTTAATTTTGTTATGCGACTTCAGTCTCTTCTTTAAATGGATCTTCATAGTAAGGCTTGAAATTATGTAAAAGGGCAAGTCTTGAAATGTCATTTATTTTGCTTTCGATTTTAGATGAAACCGGCCGGGGTGCGGCTGTTTCATTTTCCAGAATATGCATCCATTGAAAACGTTCCTGATTAATGCAGATTCTTTCTCCGGAGGTAAAAGTTTTTATTTTTTCTGAACAGAACTGGAGTGCGAGATATAATAAAGCAATGCGTTCTTCGATTTGTTTTTTACTCATGATTTTTTTTTAAGATGGTTCGTAATTTTTTAATATCAGATTCGATTAAATTCCTTTCGGTACTATTTGGGTTTTCTATCAGCCAGTTTTCCAATTCCCTGATTTTTTCTTCAATTTGATCCGTTTTCATGTTATGCGATTAAGATTAATGTGTGCTTTTTGTTTTAAAATGCCTTCTTGGTTTGTAGCTAATTTTGCCTGTTTTTAGGTTAATATATTACTACAATCAGTTTTGTGCTGAAATATTTGACTTTGTTGCTTTTATTTCTTTACTTTGCAAATATAATGTAAAATAATACATCAAAACAAATAATTAACGTAAAAAATTACATCATTTTATGGGATCGACTGAAAGAATGAAAGAATACCTTGATTATAAAGGGATTACGAAGTATAAGTTTTGTAATGATTTAGGCTTTTCTAATAAATTTTTGGATAATAGCAGTAACATGGGAACGGACAAAGCGTGTAAAATATTACATCATTTTCCGGAAGTTAATTCAGAGTGGTTGCTTACCGGAAACGGACCAATGTTAAAGGAAAATAGTACAGATATTGTTATAATGAATAATGATCGTAAAACGGTTGATTCCTTGCATATGAGTCAGGAAATACCATTGTACGATCTTGAAGCAGTTGCTGGTTTAAGAGAGTTGTTCAATAGCGGAAAACCGCAAAGAATTTTGGATACTATCAAGATTCCGAATCTGCCAAAATGTGATGGAGCAATTTCTGTAACAGGAGACAGTATGTATCCGTTGCTTAAATCCGGAGATATTATTTTGTATAAAGAAACAGAGTTTGAGAATATCTTTTTTGGCGAAATGTATTTATTAAGTGTCAAATTAAATGACTGGGAGGAATATATTACTGTAAAATATGTTCAGAAATCAGAACAAGGTCAGGAATTTGTGAGACTTGTAAGCCAGAATTCGCATCACCAGCCCAAAGATATTCATATTTCAAAAATATCTGCATTGGCACTTATTAAAGCAAGTATTCGTATTAATACAATGATGTAGGTGGGTTTTTTGCCTTGCAAAGCAAATAGAGAAATCACAATCTTATTTTGTTGAATTTCCAACGATTTATAAATGAAGAAAATCCTGTAAATTTATTGTTTGCAGGATTTTCTTTTTCTAAAATACCGAAAATAATAGTTGTTCGTAATTTTACAATTTCCTGCTTACCAGAATGAGTTACTTTGTTCATCTAAAAATAAAACAAATGAAAAGAATTCTTATTTTAAACGGATTATTGATGTTCACCTTTTGGTGTAATGCTCAAACTACAGACAATGCATTAAAGTCTGCCAGAAAAGTTATAGAAGCCAGCAATGAGATCTATGCAGATCTCGCAAACAAAAACGACGGATCTATCCTTACCAGGTATACTGATGATGCCTGTTTGTTTCCGCCTAATGGAGAACCCGTATGTGGAAGTGCGCAAATGCTTGCATTCTTTAAAGGTGGGCCTAAAGTGCATGTTAAGTTTACTATCCAACATTTATATGGAGATGGGAAAACATCTGTAACAGAAGAAAGTTTTTACGAGATGACTGATCTGGACGGTAAAAAGCTGGACGATGGAAAAGTGATTGTCATCTGGAAAAACACAAAAGACGGCTGGAAAATGCATCGCGACATGTTTAGCAGCAATCATCCGGCGAAATAAATCTAGAAACCAATGTTAACAGCCTGTTGAAAATCGGGGCCATTTTTTATTAGAGAATTTCTGGAAGCGGAAGGAGTGATATCTGTGAACTTTCGGAATTCTTTGATGAAATGCGCCTGATCATAGTATCCGCAGTCGTAAGCTATCTCAGTCAACGATTGTGTGGTATTGAGTACGAGTTGCAAACTTTTGTTAAATCGTAATACAGAAGTAAAGGCCGCAGGACTGATACCAATATTCGAGAGGTAAAGTTTTTGGATATATCTTTCTGATAGTCCAGATTGTCTGGCTAAAGCAGGTAAATCCAAAGATTGTGAATCCAGGAAAATCTGCTGGCTCAGAGCCTGAACCACCGATACTTTCTTTAATCGGGTTTCGTTTTTTTTCAGCTGTTGGAGAAAGTAGGTTTCTAAGATCGTTATTTTATTGGCGAGTCCATCTGCTTCCATGATGCGATCATACAACTCCCTGTTTTCGCTTAATGCAACATCATACATGTCAGTCGCGTAATTAGTAAATTCCGACAAAGGATCTGAGAAAAACAATGCACTGGCATGCGGGTAAATCCGGGCTATAAGTACTGAGGTGCCTTGAGCTACAGTTAGTCGGGTAGGAAGGGTAAGGTGTCCCAGAAGTTCTATGGATGGAGTATCTTTTCGTTTACCATTGATAATAGTGGTAGCGGATCCTTCAGATATATTAACGATAAAGTCTACATATCCGCTTGGGTAAAACACTTCGTTGTCCAGATTTTTATCAATCGTAACAACGGTGTAACTCTTTATGAATGGTGCTAAACTGGCGGAAGGTAAAATCTCCATATAATTAGTTTTTTATCGTAATTTTAGGAATCAATCTACTGATTTATAACTTGTTCTAAATTAGGGAAAAATATAATATGAATTACGATTTGAAAGCGAATTGGTGTCTTACGATTTTTTAAATAAAGAGAAACAGTAAGTAAATCTTTTAAGATGTTTGTCTTTTGAAGGATTAGTAATAAACAACCCTCCTCACCGAAGAATTCTTATGGAAAGCTGTTCGACATGTCTCCTGACTTTGCGCCCCATAACCCGATCGCATGGACATGTGTAACGATCGCACGGAAATTCTTTCCGTTCCCGTTCCTATATTAATAAAAACTGGATTTTCTTTTTTTAAATCTGTTAGGATATACTTTGCGTGCACGGATTACAAATCCGCGCGATCGGGAATCATTAAAGAAGCAAGACCACCGAAATTTGCACACATGTTAGTACGAAAAGTATTCAACAAATAAAAAGTCCGTTTGATAATTTATAAAATAAAAATTCTATTTTTGAAAGTAAATAAATACTGATATTTATCAGACATATATACAAGTTACCATCAATTTTAAAAAAATGATTGCCGAACCCAAAGTCTATATAAAAGGAATTGAAAAAAAGTTAATAGAATACATTAGTTCTACGGAAAAGTCAATATATATTGCAATGGCTTGGTTTACTAATAATGATATAAAAAACAGTCTTATTAACTTAAAAAAAAAGAATCCAAACATAATTATAGAAATTGTAGTAGATGATAATTATATAAATGACAACTATTTCTCAAATACAAAATCTGACTTCGATTCTGTTGGCATTAAAGTAAAAAAGAATTTAACGGGTATATTTCTTCATAATAAATTTATGATTATTGATAATCAAACAACGATTACAGGTTCATATAATTATTCAAAAAAAGCAAATTGGAATTTAGAAAATATAATAATAGTAAACTCTGATAATTTAAGTAATTATTACTTTAGGTTATTTCAGTTTATAACAATTGAAAATTTTAAAGATGAAAATATATTACTACTTTTCCAGCATCCGAAATTTGCACAATCAATAATATCAACTTATTATAATTTTACGAAAATAGAATATAACGCATTTAAAGAAAAAATAGAAATTGGAGATTGTTATACCTACGATAATGGATTAGGAGATTCATTATTCTATTTACCTGGTTTAATTTTTAACTCTAAAATAAAGTATAATGAAGATATTTCTTCGGAATTTGAATTGCCTGTAAATAAGGAAATTATAAAAAAATGGATTGAAAATGAAAATATAAATTTAACTCTTGACTTTTTTCGTGGAAAGGAAAATTTATATCATTTAATTACTGACGAGTTAATCGAAAATACAAGGAGTTTAGAAATAGCATTTAAAAGAAAAATTGAAAAAATAATCCCTGCTGACGAAATTGCGAAGTTAATTGAAAATGAAGTAAATATAATTATTGAGGATGATTTATGGTTAATGAACTTTGAGCCATTTATAAATAAGAAAATAATTAAAGAAATATTTGAGAACTTAAAGCCAATCGAAAAGAAAAACTATTGGTAACAGCTGTTTGGCGACATTGGGTTTAAGACTGAATTTAAAGATGGTTTTGTATTTGGGTTGATTTGGCAAATCCGAAAATAAAGCATAATTTACCCCCAAACCCGCTGTAGTACCAGACGTTAGTCGCAGTTGCACCCAAAAATCTTATGAAAGAACATAGAGAAGAAATCGAAAAAGTTTTGACTTTTCGATCAACATTAAATAAAGAAACTGACAGAGGTTGTGCTCTAATGGCTGCGTCATTTTTAGAAAGTGAATTAGCTGATTTGTTGAGAAAAAAATTGGTTGGTACTAAAAGCCAATTAGATAATTTATTTGAGTTTAATGGTCCTTTAGGAACTTTCTCTTCCAAAATTAAAATATGCTACAGTTTAGGATTCATAAATAAAGCCACTATGGATGATCTTGACTTGATAAGAAAAATAAGAAATGAATTTGGGCATGACTATAATCCTATTGACTTTTCAACCGAAGCTATAAAAAATAGGATTGGTAATTTGAAAAGTAATTTTTTCAATTCGGGAGAAGTTAGTCCGAGATTTACATTTACTAATACTGTTGTCGGAATATTAGGTACATTAACTGGTTCCAAAAAATTAATCAAACAGTTTGAAGAATCTGCTATTAAAGAACCATCGGAAGAATTAAAAAAAGCAACCAAAGAAATGGCGTTCAAGTATGCAGATGAGATGATACAAAAAATCAAAAGTGATAGCAAAAAAAACTAAGGATAAGTAACTGCGGCTAATCCTCGCTAATCGCCAGTGCTGTTTTTAGGTAAAATCAATTGCTTTTTTCTTAACTTAGTTCCGGGTTGCCGAGAGTACTTCTCCAGTTTCCGCACTGCGCTTAGCGAGCTAACGTTACAAGATCCTTAGTTAAAAAGACATATTCATGGATATTGATATTAAACTAAAAAATCTAAGAGTCAAATTGAGGCAGAACTCCAAGGAGATCATGAATGATGTTTTAGTGAGACATGTTCCGAGAATTAGTTCAAAAAATAAATCAAAAAAGGAAATATGTGTTTTTTGTGCAAATCAAAATAATTTAACCAAAGAACATGTATTGCCAAAATGGACATTTGAAAATTGCACTAAAGAGTTCTTTATAACAGATATAAATGGTAGCCAACAAACATATAATAAAACGACAATTCCTGTTTGTGCAGATTGTAACAATAATTTATTGAGTAATGTTGAAAGCTACATAATTTCCATTTTGAATGATACAAATTTATCAAACTCATTTTTTGATAATAACCAATTGCAGAACATAATTCGTTGGTTAGAAATAATAGAATATAAATTTCAATTGTTAGCGATTCGGAGAAAATTCATAAAATCAAAGTCGTCTCAATATTTAGAATATCTAAGAGACATTCCTGTATCTATTATGAGAACCAACATTGATTATTCGCCAAGTAAAGCGGTAACCGAAATTAGACTTGCACAGAAAAGAGTAACCCAAAAATCTAAAGATAATAATCAAAATTCTTTAGTTATATTTAAAACAAAAAATGAAAGTTTTTATTTCTTTCATCACTTAAATGATTTTATTTTTTTAGAACTTCCAAAGTTTGGTATTGCGCTATTTTACTTCTATTCTCGAAAGTTTGAAAATGTAGAAGATGCTAAAAATGAAGCAATGGAAATTATAAAGACAGTGTATGAATAAAAATCTGCGCCTAACAGCTACTACAACGGATTTGAGCAATTGGTTTAATGAAAAGTTGGTTTAGTATTTGCGATGATTTGACAAATATGAGAATAGGCCTTAATTTAATTTCCAAACTGCTTGGAGCGCGAGAATGTTAGTTGTAAGCGACCAAAAAAACGAAAAATATGAATAATAAACCTGCAAAATACTTAGATAATATTCTAAAAATTCTTGCCAAAGACTTTGGGAAATCTCTTTCCATTCAAGAAATTCAAAATCAACTTACACCAATTAAAATGTTCGGTCAAAAAGGAGACGTGCAATTCAGTCCTGACCTGTTAGTTGACTTGCAACATGCAATAGCGTATCTTGTAAAATTAGATTTGATAATCATAATTATTGGAGATGGACGAATTATCCTTACTTACGAAGGGTTTATGAAAATAAAATCTAATAGCTTTTCAAAAGAAGTTAGAGACAAATCTGCAAACCAATTTTTACAAAGATTAGCCTGGATATTACCGATAATAATTTCTTCATTGGCACTTTGGTTTTCATTATCGAAAACCCCTTCAGAAACAAAAGAAAAAAATAATCTTGATTCTTGTACTGTCACAAATAAGGTACGCTCACCGAAAAATTCTTTGAAAAGCGAATGTTTCCTGACTTCGTACCCATAATTAATGTTCTAAACCAAAAAAAGAGACTTTCGAGTCTCTTTTTTGAATTAATATATCTTTATAAATAAATTATTTATTGATTAATTTTTCAAGTCTTACCATCATTTCATCCTTCTCTTTCAACATACGCTCGTATAATGCAATTTTTTCATCATATAATTGTACAATTTTATCAATTGTATTAAATGTACAATTATCATTCTTCTGAAAACCAATTGCACCATTATCGAATTTATTAGAAATAAAATTTATGGCTTGTTCCTCATCAAAATTCTGAAAAGCTTCAACAGGAATTTTTAATACAGCAGAAATTTGTTTCAGCAGGTTGTCTTCAATTACATCTTTCTGCTCTAGCATAGAAATTTTCTTTTGGTTCCAGTCTTCGCCCAGATCATAAGCTAATGCTTCCTGCTTTATGTTAAGCATTTCTCTGAAACGTTTTAAGTTTCTTCCCTGATGTATTTTCTGTTCCATAATGAATATTAATTTTTCTAAAGGCTCAAAGATAAAGCCATTTGGATTAAAAATCCTGAATTTCAAAGATAAAAAAATATCCCGTAAAACGTTCTTTTTGTCAGATATTATACCATTTCTATTTATATTTTAGTCCAATGTTTTCTGGTATAATGCCGATGTAATAGGAGAATAGTACAATGCAATTGGACTATATTAAATATACAATCGGTATTATATCCAATTTTCGAAAGGCAAAAAATGGAAAGAGAACAATTGTGAGTGTCTTATTTTATTAAGTTTTAGTATAAAAAAATCCTGTAAACAAAATTTACAGGATTTTTTTGTGGAGTCGCCGGGAATCGAACCCGGGTCCAAACAAGCAACTAAAGAGCTTTCTACACGTTTATTTCCTGATTGGATTTTCGATGTTAAGCTAGGTCAGGAACAACCACTCAACACTTATCTTCTTAATTTCGAAATCCACCCGAAGCTCATGGAAATCTAGGTTTATTTTTACGGTTCCCCTATACTGACCGCCACAAACCAAGGCTTTCAAGGAGAATCCAGCTTCCCTATCTGATAGGGACGTGGCTAATCTTACTATAATTCAGATTATGCAGCTAAAGCGTAGTTATTTTCGCCGTGTAAAATTGTAAGATCTTATATTTACGAGCAAGGTCTCAATGCTCGACGTGCTTACTTTTCAATTCGACTTGCTGTCAAAACCAGTCGACCCCAAAAATGAGTTTGCAAATTTATACTATTTGAAGTTAGTTTGGTAATAAAATTTACACAAAAATAATATTATTCTTCGTCTTTAAAATTAAACGGATAATCACCAAATATAGGCGTCAGTTTACGAACCGCATAAGTGTTTCTGGTCATTTTATTAGATAACGCAATTATGGTAACATGCTCTTTCATTAATGGAATATAAGATGAGGTATTACCATGCCACCAGCCATTATGAAAGTAATAATTTTGTCCGGAATCCCAATTAATCATTCGGATACCAAGTCCGTAATTTTTTTCACCCTTGCGTTCATTGCTGTAACCTGTATAGACTTGTTTTAAAAGAGCAGGTTTCAAAAAGTCAGGTGAGTTTCTGGCTCTGTCAAATTTTAAAAGATCTCGTACAGTCGAAAAGATATTTTTATCTCCATAAACATTATCAAGATAATCAAAACCAATTTCTGCGCCATTACCTTTATAAGAAGGAACAATGTTTTTACGATCCTTGTCATTGTCAAAAACATAAGTATGAGTCATTCCCAGAGGTTTGAAAATCATTTTTGACATTGCTTCTTTATAAGTAAGTCCGGTGATTTTTTCAATGATAAGGGCAAGCATTGCATAATTTGTATTACAATAACTAAAACGTGTTCCGGTTTTTGATTCTAATCCAATATTTTTTGTAGCAAGAATTTCTAAGATATCTTTATTAGTAAGCTGATTATGTCTGTCCCAAACCGATTTATCATGATCTGTGAAATAAGCATAATTACGCATTCCGCTACGATGACTTAACAACATTCTAATGGTACAATCTTCGTATGGAAATGTTTTTAAAATAGTGTTTACTTTTTGATCTAAATCAATTTTACCGGAGTTTACAAGTTTTAGAACCGCCGTAGCAGTCAAAACTTTGCTTACAGACGCAATTTGCACAGATGTTTCTGCTGTTATTTTGGTTCCTTCATTTTTATTAGCGTAACCATTGTAGCGTTCAAAGATAATTTGACCATTTCTAGCGACCAAAAAACTTCCGTTCATACTATTGTTTGGCCAGTTTTTGGTATAAAAGTGATTTATTCTTCCGGCTACTGAATTTATATAGGCCTGAGTAAGTCGCTTTTCAGGACCTAAAGGTTTCATTTTTGGGAAAGTATCTTCTACTGTAGAAGCTTTGTCAATACTCGTTTTTTTATCTTTTCCACATGAACTTAAAACTAAAATTAGAAAAAGTATTTGTGCTATATTTGTTCTTTTAAGGAAATTCATTTGCATCATTCTTGAAAAACAAATATATCGAATTCAATATTTATGTTTTGATGTTTCTCATTATTCGAAAAGCTGGTTTTAACATAGTTTTAACGTGTTTTTTATTTAGTCGATTGTTAGCCAGCTTTTAACGGTTTTTAAAGATTCTAAATTGTATTTTGACAACAAAACTTTAACGAAAATTGTTATATTTGAAACAAATTAGATGTAAAAAGTTATATTAATAATTACTTCAAACCTATTTAAATGAAATTTGGAATCATAAAAGAAAGAAAAAGCCCACCAGATCGCCGAGTTGTTTTTGCTCCAAGTGAATTGGCAAAACTCAAACAGTTGTATCATGATGCTGTTGTTGAGGTAGAAAGTTCTGATATCAGAATTTTTTCGGACCTTCAGTATAAAAGTATGGGCATTACGGTTACAGATGATGTTTCTAATTGTGATGTTTTATTTGGTGTGAAAGAAGTTCCTGTAGAAAATTTAATTCCTAATAAAGCATATTTTTTCTTTTCACATACTATAAAAAAGCAACCATATAATAGAAAATTATTGAAGGCTATTTTAGAGAAGAATATCGATTTGTACGATCATGAAACTATTGTTGATGCTGAGAATCGCCGCCTAATTGGTTTTGGAAAATATGCCGGAATGGTTGGTGTTTATAACGGAATTCGTGCTTTTGGGATAAAATTTGAATTATTTAAGTTACCAAAAGCAGAAACTCTTGCCGGAAAAGACGATTTAATTAAACATTTAAAGCGTATTACAATGCCTGCTTTAAAGTTCGTTGTTACCGGAACCGGAAAGGTGGGAAGCGGAGCTAAGGAAATTCTGGATGCTATTAAAATAAAAGAAATCACAGTTGAAAATTATCTAACTAAAAACTATACGCAGGCAGTTTATGTGCAGTTGGATGTTTTAGAATATAATAAAAGAATCGACGGTCAGGTTATAGATTTTAATGATTTTATAGATCATCCGGAAGCTTACGTTTCGGATTTCGAAAAATTCACTAAGGTTTCAGATATTTATTTTGCGGGTCATTTTCACGCAAGTGGAGCTCCAATGATTTTGACAAAAGAAATGCTAAATGCGAATGATTGTAAATTAAAAGTTGTTGCTGATATTTCGTGTGATGTAAACGGACCAATTGCCTGTACTTTGCGTTCTTCGACAATTGCAGAACCTTTGTACGGTTATTTTCCTTTGGAAGATAGAGAAGTTGATGTTTTTCATCCGGCTGCAGTTGTAGTGATGGCAGTTGATAATTTACCATGCGAAATCCCAAAAGATGCAAGTGAAGGTTTTGGTGAGCAATTTATGGAACACGTAATTCCTGCCTTTTTTAATGGAGATAAAGATGGAATCCTGAAACGTGCAAAAATAACCGAAAACGGAAAACTAACTCCAAGATTCAGTTATTTACAGGATTATGTAGACGGCAATTAATTGTGAATTGTTAATTATAAATGGTTAATTAAAAAAGAGCTTTCTAAATTTTAGAAAGCTCTTTTTTTATAGGTGATCAAATAATTTATAATTAACCATTAACAATTCACCATTATATTAAACCATTTCTTCCGGTTTTACCCATGCATCAAAATCTTCCGGGGTTACGTAACCCAAACGAACAGCTTCGTCTTTAAGAGTTGTTCCGTTTTTGTGAGCAGTTTGAGCAATTTCGGCAGCTTTGTAATAGCCTATTTTTGTGTTTAAAGCGGTAACTAACATCAATGAATTGTCTACTAATTCTTTGATTCGTTTGTAGTTAGGTTCAATTCCCTGCGCGCAATGTTCATCAAATGAGATACAAGCGTCACCCAAAAGTCTAGCTGATTGAAGGAAGTTTGCTGCCATTACGGGTTTAAAAACATTCAGTTCATAATGTCCTTGCATACCGCCAACGGCAATTGCCATATCGTTTCCTATAACTTGTGCGCAAACCATTGTTAAGGCTTCACATTGTGTTGGGTTTACTTTTCCTGGCATGATTGAAGATCCCGGTTCGTTTTCGGGAATATGAATTTCGCCAATTCCTGAGCGTGGTCCGGAAGCTAACATTCTAATATCGTTTGCAATTTTATTTAAAGAAACTGCCAGTTGTTTTAATGCTCCATGTGTTTCAACTATTGCGTCGTGAGCAGCCAGAGCTTCAAATTTATTTTCGGCAGTTATAAAAGGATGATTGGTGAATTTTGCAATATATTCGGCAACTTTTACATCGTAACCTTTTGGAGTATTCAAGCCGGTTCCTACTGCGGTTCCGCCTAAGGCGATTTCTGATAAATGGGCTAAAGTATTTTTAAGCGCTTTTAATCCGAAGGATAATTGAGCGGCATAACCTGAAATCTCTTGTCCTAATGTTAGAGGTGTTGCATCCATAAGATGCGTACGGCCAATTTTTACAACATCCTTAAATTCAGCTGCTTTTTTTGCTAAAGTTGCGTGTAATTTTTCGACACCGGGAATGGTAGTTTCGATTACCATTTTGTATGCTGCAATGTGCATTGCTGTTGGGAAGGTATCGTTTGATGATTGCGATTTGTTTACATCGTCGTTTGCTTTGATAAAAGGGTCGCCTTCGCCAATGTTAAAACCTTTTAGAACTTGTGCGCGATTTGCAATAACTTCATTAACGTTCATATTGCTTTGTGTTCCTGAACCGGTTTGCCAAATTACTAACGGAAATTCGTCGTTTAATTGTCCGGCAAGAATTTCATCGCAAACGGCAGCAATTGCATCTCTTTTCTCGATTGGTAAAACGCCTAAATCACAGTTAGCATATGCGGCTGCTTTTTTAAGATAAGCAAAACCTTCGATGATTTCGTGTGGCATTGATGCCGATGGTCCAATTTTGAAATTGTTTCGGGAACGTTCTGTTTGTGCTCCCCAATATTTATCGGCCGGGACCTGAACTTCTCCCATAGTATCTTTTTCTATTCTGTATTTCATGTTGCTATTTGTAAAAGGTTATATGTAATTTGTGAAATGTTGTGGTGAATGGGACGCGGATGACGCTGATTTACTTCGTAAAGACGCGGATTAAAACTGATCTTTTTCTTTTATGATTGAATCTTCTTATGAAAATGGTTGCCCTAGCCCTGATGGAAGCGGCATCCTTTTATGGCGGGGTTCGCCATAAAAGATATAGCGTACAGCAGGAAATAGCTCCTGAAAATACTTATCTTCTTCTGTTTTAGATTGTTTGATTATAAGGGAATTAATCATGGCAAAAAAAGCTTATTTAAAATGAGTTTAAATATACGGATTATTGTGATTTTATAAAAATTGATTTGGATTTTATTGCTAACGAAAAATATAAGACTTACATTTGTCCTTACATTCAAAAATTCCGGAAAACATGTTTGAATTTTCACAGTACTTAGGCTTTTTACTTTTCTTGACCATACTAACTATAGGGTTTTGGTTGATGTTTTTCTTAGTTGGTTTCGTATCTTATTGGGTTACGGGTGCAAGCTGGGAAATGTTCAAAGAGAAAAGAGCAAAAAAGAGACAAGAAGAGCAATCAATTTAATTTTAAATTGACTTCATAAAGAAAGGACCCGTTTATACGAGTCCTTTTTTTTGTTTAAAAAAACAAACTCCAATAAAAAAATTCCAAATTCCAATTTTCTAAAACTTAATCAGTAAGTCTTGACAATTGGAATTTGGAATTTTTTTATTGGAGTTTAACCTATGTTATCCCGGATAATCTCCTCCGTCACTTTCATTTTTAGGTGCGTTTTTATCTTTGTCGTTTTTATCTCTATCACTTTTAGCTTTGTTAAAACGATAGGTAAACGATAAGTTGAATTGGCGTTTACGGAATTGCATTTCGCTATAGGATGTTTGGCTCTGATGTGTTACATCATTTTGTAGGTAAGTGTATGACCTCATGATTCTTGAGTTGAAGATGTCACTAATATTGAATGCAATTGTAGCTTTGTCTTTTATGACGTCTTTGCTAAACGCTGTATTCATAGCAAACTGACCTAAGTTTTTTCCTTGAGCTGTTTTTTGCTCGCCATTATATGTACCATTTAATTGCCAGTCAATTTTATATGGTAAAGTTAATTTTGAGTTGATTCTGGCAAACCATGTATTGGCTTGATTATCCAGATTTTGAACAACTGTGTTGCCGTTGGTATCTGTATAAGTGTTTTCTCCGGTTGTTTTTACGTTGTAAAAGTTGAAGTTACTGTTGATTCTCCATACTTTGAATGGTGTATAATTAAGAGTAAACTCAAAACCAAATTTTTGCTCTCTTCCTAAGTTAATTGGTCTGCTCAAAATAACCGGAATTCCATCTACTTCCTGACCATTTGGAGTTCTTACGAAACTGAAAACGTCTTTTGTGTTTTCGAAATAGGCTGAGGTATTAAAAGTTAATTTGTCCCAACGTTTGATGTATCCAATATCGTATTTATCTGTCAAAGATGGATCTAAGTCCGGATTTCCCTGAAATATATTAACATTACTGGAGTAATTTGTCGCAGGATTCATGAAACGACCTCTTGGTCTTGTTAGACGCTTGCTGTAACTTGCTGTGAAGTTACTTTTATCTGAAATTTCGTAACTAACAAATGCACTTGGAAACAAGTTGTTGTATTTTTTAGTGTTGAAGTTATTGGTATCTAATAAGTTTACCTGAATATTGGTGTCTTCCCAACGTAATCCAAATAAATAAGAGAACTTATTTACTTTGAAACCATATTGCGTGTAAATCGCGTTTATGTTTTCCTTGTATTCCAAAGTATTTGATAGATTCGGATCAGGAATACCTTGATTGTCGGTTATTGTATATTTGTTATTTAAGTCGCCAAAACTTCCTTTATATCCGGCTTCAAACTGACTTCCTTCGCCTAATGGCAATACATAATCGGCTTGTAATTGTACTTGTTTCTGAACCTGATCGTTCAACGTACTATTGTAATTTGGTGATGCGGTAATGATACTATTACTATCGTCTGTATTTCTCGAAATCGATAAATCGGCAGTAAGTTTGTGCCCTTTGTCGTTGAAATTTTTGATTAAATTTGAGGTATATTCTACATTATCACTTCCTGTAACACCATTATTTAATCGGTATGAATTGCCCGTAAAATCATATGCTGCGTCAAAATTACTATACTTGATCACATCTTTGGTATCACCTGAACTTTTTTGGTAATTAATGGCGTTTGTCCAGAAAGTATTTGGTGCAACGGTCCATTCGATACCGGCTCTTCCGTTAAATCCGTCAGAAGTTCTTTTAGTATCACGATCTTCATCTAGATATCCTTTTGGAGTTCCATCGGCATTAATATATTCAGTATTGGTTAAACCCGCACCTTCACTTGTTCTGTGGTTGTAGCCAAGAGTGGTGAAGTAGTTTAATTTTTCGGTTTTATAATTTAAATTACCGCTTAAACCATAAGTTTCAGGAAGCCCGGTTGAGGCAATAAAAGTTCCGTTTAAACCTTGATTTTTTCCTTTTTTAAGAATGATATTAATGATTCCTGATCCACCTTCTGCATCATAACGTGCTGATGGATTGGTAATCACTTCGACTTTGTCAATAGCATCGGCCGGAAGTTGACGCAACGCTTCGGCAACGTTGATTGAGTTTGAAGGTCTTCCGTCAATTAAAATTCGGATATTATCACTTCCTCTTAAACTTACATTTCCTTCTGTATCAACAGAAACAGATGGAACGTTGTCCAGAACGTCACTTACAGTTCCGCCTTTTACCATCATATCCTGACCAACATTGTAAACTTTTTTGTCCAGTTTTATTTCTACTGTCGATTTCTCGGCACGAACAACAACTTCGCTCAATTGTGCTGCATCTTCAGACAGATTTACAACTCCTAAATTGGTGTCTCCTGAAATGTTTTTTCCTTTTATTTGAGTCGCTTTAAACGAAATAAATTCAACTTTTATATCATAAATTCCCGGAGGAACCGTAACTTCAAATTCTCCTTTTGGGTTTGTGATTCCACCCGCAACAACTTTAGTGTCATTTGGAGCCATTAACGAAATTGTTGCGTATTCAAGTGGTTGTTTGCTTACTTTTTCGAAAACTTTTCCGGTAACTTTTACTTTGTTTTTGCCGGCAGGTGGTTGCTGTGCATAATTGTAAAAACTTGTAAAAAGGAATACAAGTAATACAGCAAATATGATATTTTTCATTGCTTTTTTTGGTTTCTTTATCTTCTTAGACCACAAATGTACCTTTTGGTTTAATGAGACAAATCACAAAAAAATGTTAATACGAATTTTTGTTGTTAATCTAAAAAAGAAGCAACAAGATCTAAATCACGACCAATTATGGCTTTTCCGTCTTTGATTACAATTGGGCGTTCGATTAAAATAGGATTATCGATCATTGCCTGAATAATTTCATCGTTGGTCAATTCTTTTCCTTTATAATTTTCAATCCAGATTTTTTCTTTTATTCGAACTAATTGAATCGGATCTAGATTTAATTTTTCAAGTAATTTTTTTAATTCATCAAACGTGGGAGTCTCCGTTAAATAAGGAATAATCTCATATTTTTGATCGGTTTGTTCGATAAAAGCCAAACAATTTCTTGATTTTCCGCAACGAGGATTATGGTAAATTTGTATCATTTTATTATATTTAAGGTGTTCTAATTGAGTTAAAGTAAATTTTTGGTATTTTAGCAAGACCAAAAGTAAGATTTACTTATTAAATTAAATATCTTTTAATGCAGGATTGTGAAAGATATTGTTTCTCATTTTTAAAATTTTAAATATATGTTTTTAGAACAAGGAATTAAGCCTGAAAATGGTTTTTGGAAATACTTGATTGGATCAGTTTTTATTATTACAGCTTCATTTATCGGTCAGATTCCTTTTACATTAGCGGTTTATTTTAATTACAATGGTAATGAATCTTTTCCTGGCGATGAAGACACCGCAATGAAAATGTTCGAACCAAATGTGACCTTGCTTTTAATAATGATTTCTTTTGCTTTTGCATTTGCGGGAATTTGGTTTGTTGTAAAATATTTGCACAATCAATCGCTTTTATCAGTTACTACGTCAAGGAAAAAAGTAGATTGGAATCGTATCTTGTTTTCGTTCTTTATGTGGACTTTGTTTTCGATTTTAAGTTTCTCGTTTGTTTATTTTATGTCTCCGGAGAATTTTGTGTGGAATTTTAAATTAGTTCCATTTTTGTTTTTAGTTCTTGTTGGGACAATATTTATACCTATTCAAACCAGTACTGAAGAATATGTTTTTAGAGGATATTTGATGCAGGGATTTGCAAATCTGGCACAAAACAAGTGGTTTCCGCTTTTAATGACCTCACTTATATTTGGTTCTATGCATTGGTTTAATCCTGAAGTGACCAAAATGGGGAATATTATTATGGTTTATTATATAGGAACTGGTTTATTTTTAGGAATAATCACTCTTATGGATGAAGGAATGGAATTGGCTTTAGGATTTCATGCTGCTAACAATTTAATTGGAGCTTTGTTGGTAACGACAGATTGGTCTGTTTTTCAGACAAACTCTATTTTTAAAGATATGTCTGAACCTTCGGCAGGTTTTGATGTCATTTTACCGGTTGTATTTATTTATCCTATTTTGCTTTTTATTTTCAGCAAAAAATACAACTGGACTAATTGGAAAGAAAGATTAACGGGCAAAATAAATGTTTTACAATCACCAAATTAATACTATCATGTCAAAGTTAACACATAAAAATGTACATAATTATTTTAAGCTAAATGGCTACCATTTAAATAGAAAAGACTTATGGCGAGTAGGATATAGTTATATCAAAGAAGGCGATGCCTACGAAAAAATCATTGGTGAATTCTTGCTGGATTGGTTCGATGATAAAGATTATATCGAAATGACAACTTCTGGTACAACCGGACTTCCGAAGCTTGTAAGGTTAGAAAAACAAGCCATGATTCAGTCAGCATTGGCGACTGGGGATTTCTTTGGTTTAGAACCTGGTAATAAAGCGTTGTTGTGTTTGCCAACGCAATTTATAGCGGGTAAAATGATGTTAGTTCGAAGTTTGATTTTGGGACTAGATCTTGATATTGTTTCGCCAAGCACTGAACCTCTAGCACGTAATTCGACCAAATATGATTTTGTGGCAATGGTGCCTTTGCAAGTACAAAATTCTATTGAAGGTTTGAAAAATGTAAAGAAACTGATTATTGGTGGTGCTAAGATTGATAGTGCGCTAGAAGAGAAATTGTTGCCATTGAAAACGGAAATCTACGAGACTTACGGTATGACGGAGACAATTACACATATTGCTGCTAAAAGGGTAGGTGAGAGTGTATTTTCGATTTTGCCAAATGTAAAAATTGCCAAAGATGAGCGCGATTGTTTAGTGATTTCTGTTCCTTCTATTTCTGATGAACCAATTGTTACGAATGATCTTGTAGAGTTGATAAACGAAAATCAATTTATCTTTCTGGGAAGAATCGATAACGTAATTAATAGTGGCGGAGTAAAACTAATTCCGGAACAGATAGAAGCAAAGCTAATTGGAAAGATTGATGCCAGATTTTTTGTAACCGGAATTCCGGATACTGTTTTGGGAGAAAAATTAATTTTAGTTGTTGAAGGAGAAAAACAGGAATTTGCTTCTGACTTTTTTGATGTTTTGGGGAAATTTGAAAAACCAAAAGAAATTGTTTTTGTTCCGAAGTTTAAAGAGAACGAAAATGGAAAGTTATTGCGTAAGCCTAGTTTAGTATAGTTTTTTAACCATATAAGTTGTATAGGTTCATTTAATAGCATCGTTTACAGTTTTGTGTTGTCCCTACAGGATAAAGAGTCTTCTGTTTTTAATGGGTTTTACCAATATTTAATCTCTACGAGATTGAGATATTTTAATAACGATATAAATTCCGTTAGGAATTAAATGTTGGTAGAAAAAAAATAAAGACAAACAAAAAAATGTCCCATAGGGACTACACCATACCACGATAAGTTTTAAATGAACTTATATCACTTATATGGTGAAGAGTAAAAAACAAAAAAGCCTTTAGATTATTTTTCTAAAGGCTTTCTTTTTATTTTAATGTGTCTGAATTATTCAGTAATCACAGCATTTTTTCTTTCTAACAATGCCATATAGAATCCATCAAAGCCTGATTCAGAAGCCAATATTTTACGATCTTTTATAAAAGTAAATTGTTTACCTATTTCGGTTTTTAAGAACTTTTCTACTTGCTCTTGATTTTCTGATGGTAAGACTGAACAAGTTGCATATACTAATTTTCCGCCTGGTTTTACAATTTTAGAATAACTTTCTAAAACTTCAGCCTGTACTTTACGGATGTTGTCAATAAACTCAGGTTGTAATTTCCATTTTGCATCAGGATTTCTTTTTAAAACTCCTAAACCACTACAAGGTGCATCAATTAAAACACGATCAGCTTTTTCGTGTAGTTTTTTGATGACTTTCGTTGTGTCAATAATACGATATTCGATATTAAAAGCGCCATTTCTTTTTGCTCTTAATTTCAATTGTTTTAGTTTGCTTTCGTATAAATCCATCGCAATCAATTGTCCTTTGTTTTCCATCAAAGAAGCGATGTGTAATGTTTTTCCTCCGGCACCGGCGCAAGTGTCTACAACACGCATCCCTGGTTTTACATCAAGAAAACCGGCTACCAATTGTGAGTTTGCATCCTGAACTTCAAAAAGTCCTTGTTTAAAAGCGTCTGTTAAAAATACATTTGCTCTTTCTTTCAAAACTAAAGCTTCAGGCTGATCTTTTAAATATTCTGTTTCAATATTCAAATCCATCAACGTGTTTCTTAGACTTTCTTTAGTTCCTTTAAGAGTATTTGTTCTTAAAATAACTTTAGCAGGCTGGTTTTGAGCCGCAATTTCTGTCGACCAAACTTTTTCGCCAAGTTCTTTAACACCTAATTCATCCATCCAATCCGGAATAGATTCTTTTAGTGCTCTAATTTTTGAAAGTTCGTCAAAACGTCCTTTTATTTTTCTTTCAGGAGTTCCTTCCAATTGTCTCCAATCCGGAATTGGATATCCTCTTAAAACTGCCCAAACTGCAAACATTCTCCATAAATTATCTCTATCGAAAGGTTCTTTTACTTCGGCAATTTCTGCATATAATCTTTTCCAACGAACAATTTCGTATATCGTTTCAGCAACAAACTTCCTGTCAGAACTTCCCCAACGTTTGTCTTTTTTTAAGGCTCTTGCTACCACTTTGTCTGCATATTCTCCTTCATTGAAAATTGCATTTAAAGAATCGATGGTAGTATAAACTAAATTTCTGTGTAATCTCATTTTAATTATTTGAGTTGCAAAGGTACTATTAATTGATTGAAAGTTAAATTTTTAATTTTGATTGTTGTTTTAACTTTCTTTAAAAAGAAAAAAAACACTCTAATAAGTTTAAAAGAGTGTTTTTTGAATGTGTTTTATAAATGCTTTATTTTATAATTCGTGTTAATCCGATGTTTTCCGGAGCGTGAAGCACCATTGGGAATTTCTCTATTTTAACTGAACTGCTATCTAAACCAAAGGCTCTTTCTTCAGATAAACTCAGTTTCTTGATGAAGAAGTAAGAGTTCATGATAATATTTTCGTGCCATCTTAAATCGTTATCATTTGATAGGAATTTCTCAGATAAAACGAATTTGAAATCACCAATAATATTGTTTTTGTTCAAAGATTCGTAACGGCTTGTAATATCAACTTCGCCGCGTTTTACCATATCACGAATTACTTCCCTAAACATCAAATTGATTTTGGTAGGTTCTCTAAATCCTAAATTAAAATCGATTCTGTAAATATCGTCTTTAGCAATTTCGGTAACTTTATATTGTGTTTTATAAGGCTCAGTAAGAATGTTTACGTGTACAAACCAATAGATATCAGCTCTTTTTGGGCGTTTTTGTAAAATCGAATAAACAACTTTTTCCTCCAATTCATCTACACGGTTTGCATTAGTCATATAAACTAAGTGAGTTGCATATTTTGGTATAGATAAGTCTTCGCTTAATTCCATTAAAACTTTCTTATAATCGTCAATTTTGATGATTTTAGTATAGCTTTTGTTGATGCTCTTAGCCAAATACCAGATCGTCATGATTGAAATCAAAAGTGTTGCAATGATCAATGTTACGTAACCACCTTCGGCAAATTTTGTAATATTTGCAAAAAGGAAACTAAATTCGATTAATAAATAAATCGTGATTAACGGAACCATTAAATACAATTTTACTCTTTTCATTATTAAATAATAATTAAGTAAAATCGTGGTCATGATCATACACAAAATGATGGCAAGACCGTAGGCATGCTCCATATTTCCTGATTTCTGAAAGTGTAAAACGATTCCAACACAACCAAAGAATAATAACCAGTTAATTGACGGGATATATAATTGTCCTTTTACTTCTGTAGGATATTTGATTTTTACTTTTGGCCAGAAATTCAAACGCATAGCTTCGTTGATCAAAGTAAATGAACCACTAATAAGCGCCTGAGAAGCAATTACTGCTGCAAGAGTTGCAACTACAATACCAAATGGAAGGAACCAATGTGGCATGATGAGGTAAAATGGGTTTCCGTTTTCTCCACCTAATTGTTGCAATGTACTTCCTTCATGGTGAATTAAATAAGCTGCCTGACCAAAGTAGTTTAATACTAAAGTAGTTTTTACAAAAATCCAGCTAATTCTGATATTTTTTCTTCCGCAATGTCCCATGTCAGAGTACAAAGCCTCAGCTCCCGTAGTACATAAAAATACAAACCCAAGAACAAAGAAACCATCCGGGTGAATTGATAATAAATGATATGCGTAATAAGGATTTACCGCTTTTATAACCTCAGGATGATTCATGATTTGAATAGCTCCCAATGTTCCCAACATGGCAAACCAAATTAACATCATTGGGGCGAAAAATTTCCCAACCAGTTTAGTTCCAAATTGTTGAATGGTAAATAGAACAAATAAAATCCCAATAACTATGTAGACAATTGTTTCTGTTTCCATTGTAGGATAGAAAGCTCTAATACCTTCAACGGCAGATGAAATCGAGATTGGCGGTGTTATAATACCATCGGCAAGTAAGGCGCTCCCTCCAATAATGGCGGGCACAATGAGCCACTGAATTTTTGTTTTCTTGACTAAGGCATATAAAGCAAAAATCCCACCTTCGCCATGATTATCAGCACTTAAGGTAATAAGCACATACTTAATTGTAGTTTGTAAAGTCAATGTCCAGAAAACACATGAAATACCTCCTAAAACAATATCGGCATTAATTGCATAATCGCCAAGTACGGCTTTCATTACATATAATGGAGAAGTACCAATATCTCCATAAATAATTCCTAATGTGATCAATAAACCTCCTATAGACAACTTACTATGTAAGTTTTTATGCGATGCGCTCATGTATGTTTTTATAAAAGACGGTTGCAAATTTACTGTTTTAAAACAAAATAGCGCCAATTATAATTAAAAAGATAAAAAAAAGCACAATGGTTACATTGTGCTTTAGATTTTTATCTGAAAATGTGGTTTTTAGTATTAACCTCTTCTTCCGCCATTACCTCTTGAGTTAGAACCACTTTCTCTTTGTGGCTGACTGCTTCTTGATTCCTGGCTGGCTCTTGGAGTGTCATAACGTTGTGTATTTTGAGAACTTTCTGATCTTCCTGTACTAGCTCTGTTTTCTGAGTAACCTCTGTTTTCTGAATAGCTTCTTGGAGATTCAGTTCTTTGAGGAGTTGAAACTCTGTCGGTACTCATATTATTTTGTGAGTTTCCTCTTGAATAACCTTCGTTGTTTTGACCGTAATCTCTTCTGTTGGTATTCATACTATTTTGCGAGTTTCCTCTTGAATAACCTTCGTTGTTTTGACTATAATCTCTTCTGTTGGTATTATCAACTCTCACAGGATTATTTACTGTAGCAGAGTTATCTCTACCCATTGTACTTACACGATTTGTGTTATAGCTTCTATCATAGTTTGTTCTGTTGTCAGTATAAGTTCTGTTAGGAGTACTATAGTCTGTCGAAGTAGAAGTTCTTCCATTTGAAGTTCTGTAATCTGTCGATGTTGAGGTTCTTCCTGTGTATGATCTATTTGTATCGTAAGAGCCTTGGTTTCTGTTATAGTCTCTACTATAATCTCTGCTTGCAACACGTCTTTGATCTAAATCATATCTGTTAGTTATATTAGAATGTCTTTGAGAAAATCCGTAGTCAGGACGTCTGGTTTCGTATCCGTAAGTACGTCTTGATTGGCATAAAACCGGTGCAACATAACTTCTTCTGTAATTTACATAGTTATAATGATTGCTTACGTTAAGGCAAATATCGATATTGTTTCTATATCTGTAAACTGGGTAAGGTCTCCATGCTGAATAATATGTTGGGTAGTATCCCCAACCCCAAGTAGAGTAGTATGGTCTGTAATTTGTAACCCAAAATGAAGTGTAAATCACTGGAGTTACGTTATAAACCGGCTCATAAATATAATTGTCTCCGTACAAATAAGTGTTACCTACAACCTGAACGTTAACTCTATTATAATTATCTCTTTCTATATCAATTGTAGCAACATCCTGATAAACATCACGGTCAAGAACCGCTTGAATAATTACAACGTGTGTTCTGTTTTCTACAGATTCGATAACACGTAAATAATCAACTTGATTGTCATCATTTAAATCAAGATTTGAAATTTGATATTTTGGATCGTTCAGGCGTCTTTCAAAATCCTGAAGATTTGCTGATTCTCCAAACATCGATGCAACGGCTCTTAAATCTAAGTTATCGCTGATATCTGAGTTTTTTGCATAAACAGTAGTTTGGCTTTGTGCTGTACAAGAGGCAAAACCTATTGCTATAATGGCTATTAAAAGTAATTTAGTTTTCATGACAAAATCATATTAAGTTTGATATTTTGATGATATCCAATTACTGTGCCAGAAAAAAAAACAAAACTTAAATTATATGTTAGAATTAATTGTATTTTAGCAACAAATAAATCTTAACCTATATGAAAAAAGTATTATTATTTTGTGGCGCTTTTATTTTGTTTGTATCCTTTAAAACGCTGAGTGATAGTGATAATAAGATGTTTTATAGTGGTTTTACATCAATACAAATTGATACTTTATTTCAGGATAAAATCAGTATTAGAGCCATATCGATTGATAAAAATAAAGTTTGGTACGGAGCTGATAATTCTCGTTTTGGATACTATGATTTAGATAAAAAAGAGAAATTCGAAGAGCATATTTATCGTGATACTTTAAAATTAGAGTTTAGAAGTATAGCTCAAACTTCAAAAGATATTTTTCTGTTAAGTGTTGGAAATCCGGCATTACTTTATTCCGTTTCTAAAAAAACAAATAAAGTAAAATTGGTCTATAAAGAAGTGCATCCAAAAATATTTTACGACAGTATGCAATTCTGGAATGATAAAGAAGGAATCGCTATTGGAGATCCAACTGAAGATACTTTTTCGATTATTGTAACTCGTGATGGAGGAGAAACCTGGACAAAATTATTATCAGATAAATTACCAACAAATGCCAATGGTGAAGCAGCTTTTGCAGCCAGTAATTCAAATATTGTAATAAAAGGTGATGATACATGGCTGGTTTCAGGAGGAAAAAAAGCGCGTGTTTTTTATTCTCCAGATAAGGCAAAAACATGGAAAGTTGTTGAAACTCCTATTGTTCATGGAAAAACTATGACGGGTATTTTTACAGCTGATTTCTACGATTCTAAAAACGGATTTATTGCCGGTGGTGATTATGAACTTACAAACAAAAAATCAGATAATAAAGCTTTTACTAAAGATGGCGGGAAAACCTGGCAATTAATTGGTCAGGATATGGGGTTTGGTTATGCATCATGTGTGCAGTACGTTCCGGGCGGAAATGGTAAAGAAATTGTTTGTGTAGGTTCTGAAGGAATACAATATTCTCAAAATGGTGGCGAAAACTGGATGCAATTGTCTACTGATTCTAAACTTTTTACAATTCGCTTTGTCAATAGAAATACTGCAATTGCTGCAGGTCATAATAAAGTAGTAAGACTTCGCTTTAAATAGTTCAAAATAATAAGAACCCTAAATAATAAAGCAAGTATTATTATATAGGGTTCTTATCGCTGTTGTTTCTTATGAGTCGGTAATTATTCTTTACCTGCTTTATCCCGGTATTGTTTTAGCAATTTTCGATTAAAATCGTCTTCTGATTTTTTCAGTTTTAATATCTTTTTTGAAGAGAGTATCTTTTTTATATCTGAATTATATTTTACTCTTAAAAGGTACAATTCTTTTTCAGTGCTTTCCATTTGAGAGAGTACAGTTGCAGCTTCTTTTTCAGAAATCGAATTGATATTATCTGCATCTAGTCGCTGCAAATATGTTTTCATTTTTTGATGTCTTAATTCGAATTGTTTATCGTCAAAAGCATTATAAATTGGCCAGAATTTTTCTGCTTCTGCAGGAGTTAGTTCCAATTCAGTCGTTAAAAAAGAAACTTTGTAAGCTTTAATTTTTTCGCGTTTCTCGTCTGTTCTATCGTTTTGTGCATAAAAGGAAAAACTTACTAGAAACAGAATTATCGGTAGTATATTTTTGATTTTCATCTTTTAAGTTTTGTTTTATTCAGTAATTAAATGTTCTATATTTGGACTTGAAGATAAGATATCTTCTAGAGTTTCATCTTCTATTATAACATTTTTATTTAGTTTTTGAATGTCTTTAGTGTCTAAATTCTGAATCAAATCATATTGATTCAAGTTTGACTGATAAGCTAAATAGGTTTCTAAAGTATCTTCGTCAAGTTCTTTAGAAGTTTGGTTGTAATTGTTTGCTATAGGAATCATTAAGGCAATAATGATAACGGCAGCAGCAAGAATTGAAATTACTTTTTTGCGTTTGTAAAACGGAATTACTTTTACTTCTTTTTCTTCGTTAATCTGTTGTAAAACTTTTGCCGAAAGGTCATCAAAGTAATGATCCGGAGTTTTAAATCCGGTGGGTATTTTCGGTTCGTTTTCTAATTTAAATGCTTTCATAATAACAATAAGATAGATTTTGTTACAAAAGGTTTAATTTGATGTAACATATATTTCAATTTTTTTTACGGCATGATGATAAGAAGCTTTTAAGGCGCCTACCGAAGTTCCTAAAATTTCTGCTATTTCTTCGTATTTTAATTCTTCAAAATACTTCATTTTAAAAACCAATTGCTGCTTTTCAGGCAATGTAACTATGGCTTTCTGAAGTTTTATCTGAATGTCGTCTCCGTCAAAATATTCATCGGCTTTTAAATTGTCGATGGTTTTATTTTGTAATGCTTCAGATGTTATTCCGTTTAATTTTGCCTTTTGGTTTAAAAAAGTCAAGGCTTCATTAGTAGCAATTCGATACATCCAGGAAAAAAGTTTACTTTCTCCTTTAAAATTTTTCAGGTATTGATAAACTTTTACAAAAGTATTCTGCAAGACATCATCTGCGTCATCATGATTCAAGACAATGTTTCGAATATGAGAATACAAAGGTCTCTGGTAATCAGACAAGAGCTTTTGAAACGCTGTGTTTTGCGTTTTAGGATCTAGTAACTGTTGTATAAATTCCTTCTCGTCTATCAAACTTTTTGATTTATCAAACTTTAGTATTAGAATGAATTTTAAACAAAAGGTTTAATCGGTCTGAACTTTTTTTTAAAATTCTGATTGCTCTTCTTCAGGAGTTTTTGCTGCTGGAGTTGTTACAGGTTTTGGTTCTGTAGAATCTGTTGATTGTGGTTTGTAAACCGGAACTTTTGCAACCGGAACCACTTTTGGTTTAGTTGGAAAATAAATTTCGGTCATTAACTTAGACGGACTTTTTACGTCTAATTTATTGATCGTTAAAATTTCAATATGTGACCAGCTTAAATCAGGAAAGATTTTTTCGTTGTTTATGTAAGCTGTTGTTTTTGCAATTGCTTCATTTGTATGGGAGTAATCTCCTATAAGAGTTGTTTTTACAGCCTCAAAGCCATTCAGTTTACCACCAATGATGTCACTTCCTGAAGTTGTCGTAATCTCTCTGTTTGTTGGTAAACAAATCGAAATTTTTGCCAATCCGGTTGTGGTGTCATAAGTAT
Organism: uncultured Flavobacterium sp.; assembly: GCF_963422545.1. NCBI lineage: Bacteria > Pseudomonadati > Bacteroidota > Flavobacteriia > Flavobacteriales > Flavobacteriaceae > Flavobacterium > uncultured Flavobacterium sp. Next base: position 110,740 of record NZ_OY730238.1, on the reverse strand, counting down.
GGTAAATAATAAAAGGTTTTCCGTTTGTAGATAAACCATTAGTTTTGCTAAACTCAATAAGTTTCGGAATTACAACTCGGGCATTTTTATTTACTTTCGAAATTTCACTTGTAAACGTTTGCTTGATATAAGGAGTTTCTGTTTTCTTCACAACTCCGTTTACTTTTATAGTATAGGTTTTTGTTTCGTAATCTAAGTTTTTGTCAATGTTTGCAAGGCTTTTTTCATAAATAGTTCCAATAACTTTATCAGAACCTCCGTTTAAAGCAGTATAAATTTTGAAAAGAAAGCTCATTGTTCCGGTTCCTTTCCAGGTAACTTTAGTTTTTCCTGCCAAAGTATCTTTAAAAGTCCAATTTACATCAGCTTCAGTTCCGTCATATTTCATTTTTTGTTGAATGCTTTCTCCATCTTTAGTTTTAAGGGTGATTACATTTCCTGCTCCATCAGGACTGGCAAAATAAAATGAAGCTCCATTTCCAATTGTTTTATTAGGGAAAGTCATTTTTATAGAAGGATCTTCTACAGACCAGGATTCAAAATCTTCGTAATTTCTAAAATCATTTACATAGTTATACACGGTCGCTTTTGGTGAATTGATCACTTTACTTCTTTCTACAGAAAAAATCCCTTTTTGGGTAGCGACAAAAACAGTGAGAGCAACTAAGCTTAATAATAATAAAAGAAATAAATATTTTAAAATCTTCATTGTAGTAGGTTGTTTGGAGTCGTAAAGTTATAAATTTTATTACTAGTCGCACTAATAGCGGCGCAATAAAAATACACTTTATAAATTTATCTGATCAATAAAAGTTTCAAATAAAACGATTATGAAGAGGTTTAATTGTAATTTCCTGAGATTTATTTTTATTTACAAATCTGATCGATTATTTTGAAGACTATCTTTTGAAAAAGAATTTAATCAGAAACAAAATCGCAATAAAAAGCAAGAACACGATTAATACTTTATAGTTTCCTTTGTAGAAAATTTTGTGAAGAGCGAGATCTTTTCGATAAGCAAATATCATTACGATTACAAATGCAATAAAAAAACAGAGTGCGAATATTAATTGTCCTTGACTAAACATACTAAAAATTATTTTTGACAAATTTAGAGAATTGTATATGAATTGTTGCTAATTTGCCACTTCATTTAATCAATTAAAATCATGAGGAAACAACTTGATGCAGTAACTGAATTTCATACTGCTTTTAAAATAGGTCATAGTCAATCTCCAATTGCTGATTTGGGAGAAACAAAAAAACTGCTTCGTTATAATTTAATGAAAGAAGAAAACGAGGAATATCTTGAAGCAGTTCAAAATAATGATTTGGTTGAAATTGCTGATGCACTGGGAGATATGATGTATATTTTGTGCGGAACAATTATCGAACATGGTTTGCAGGATAAAATTGAAGCTGTTTTTGACGAAATTCAGCGTAGTAATATGAGTAAACTTGGTGAAGATGGACAGCCAATTTACAGAGAAGACGGAAAAGTAATGAAAGGTCCGAATTATTTTAAACCGGATTTTTCGAAATTGCTTTAAATAAAAAATCCCTATTAGGTTTCTAAAACTTAGTAGGGATTTTTGTTTGTTATTCTGCAGCCGGAATATCTTCTAAACTGTAATAGATTTTCAAGCCTCTTTCTTTGGCAATTCGAACATCATTGTCAGCTCCTTTTGATTCGCCTTCCAGTCGAAGGACGGCATCACATTTTTCAAGAAGCCGATGTGCGACAGGATATTGTATTTCGTCCCAAACGCTGTCGCCAATTTGTTTTGAACCTGCTAAATGAAGTAGGGGTAGTGCCAACCATTCGCCAATTACGGGTAAATGTCCCATTCTGAATAATGGAAGTGCAACAGCTTCTAATTTGTCTAAATTTTGTTGAATTAATTTTGGATCGTCATTTGTTCCGCCACGATACGGACCTGCAATAAGTATAAGCATATCTTCTGTTTTTTTTACAAAGCACGTGAAGATATCACACTAAAAAAATAATGTAGTTTAAGAAATTGACGATTTGTTTTTGTTGGCTCGTATCATACTTAAAAACTCAGGAGTAATTCCTAAATAAGAAGCGATTTGTTTTTGCGTAACTTGTTTTGCTACCTGTGGATATTTGTCTAAAAAAATATGATAACGTTGTTCTGCCGAAAGCGAAAGATTTTGAATAACTCTCAATTGTTCTCGTATATAAGCGTTTTGCATTATGATTCTGAAGAATCGTTCGAATTTTGGAATCTTAAGATATAAATCATCCAAATCTTCTTTTTGCAAATGAAGTATTACGCTTTCTTCGAGTGTTTCGATATTCAGCATTGCAGGTTGTTGGTTTATAAAACAAGACATATCAGTAATCCACCAGTCAGAAATGGCAAACATAATAGTCGATTCTTTTCCTTCTGGATCTCTATAAAATGCTCTTAAAGTTCCGGATTGAACAAAATTTATGGTTCTGCAAATTTCTCCTTCTTTTAAAATAATGCTTTTTTTAGGATATTTCTTTTCTTTTAGTATTGAAAGAAAATAGGTTATTTCATTTTCGTCAAGCGAAATATGTTTTGCAATATTCTTTAAAACCAGGTTCTGAATCATTTTGTGATGCAATTTTTAATAATAAAAAAACACCTGACAGGTTTTAAAAACCTGTCAGGTGTAACAATATATTAGGTAAATTTTGATTATTGAACTTTTACAGTCCATCCAAAAGTATCTTCAGAAAGTTTATTTTGAAGATTTGTTAGTTTTTCTTTTAAAAGAGCACCGTAAGTATTCTCAATAGGAGCCATTTCATAATAAGCATCCTGATAAGAGAATCCTTTAATAACACTGATAACTGCTGCAGTTCCTGCACCAAAAATTTCTTTTAGAGATCCGTTTTTAGCAGCTTCTACTAATTCTGAAACAATAACAGGACGAACTTCTACTTTAAGACCTTCTTTTTCTGCCATAGCAATCAAACTTTTTCTGGTAATACCATCTAAAATTCTTTCGCTTGTTGGAGCGGTCAATAAAGTATCATTAATTCTAAAAAAAACGTTCATAGTTCCGGCTTCTTCCAGTTTAGTATGCGTTGCATCATCTGTCCAGATTACTTGTTGAAAACCATCTTTGTTTGCTAAGTTTGTTGGGTAAAACTGTGCAGCATAGTTTCCTGCAGCTTTTGCAGCTCCAATTCCACCATTTGCAGCTCTACTATAATGTTCAGCAATAATAACTTTTACTTCGCCTGCATAATAAGATTTTGCAGGAGAAAGTAAAATCATAAATTTATATTCGTCAGAAGGATTTGCGATAACTCCGGCACCGGTAGCGATCATAAAAGGACGGATATACATACTCGCTCCGTTTCCTCTTTGAATCCATTCCTGATCAATTTTTAATAATTCATTCAAACCATCCATAAAAATAGATTCCGGAATTTCAGGCATTGCCATACGAACTGCAGAATTATTAAAACGTTTGAAGTTTTCATCTGGTCTAAACAACCAAACATCATTATTGTCATCTTTATAAGCTTTCATTCCTTCAAAAATAGCCTGCCCGTAATGAAAGACTTTAGAAGAAGGATCCATTAAAATTGGAGCATAAGGCTTAATGACAGGATTTTGCCACTCTCCATTTTTAAAATCACATTCGAATAAATGGTCTGTAAAAACAGCACCAAAGCTTAAGTTTTCAAAGTCTACTGCGCTTATTTTTGACGAAGTTGCTTTTCTGATTTCAATCTTGCCTGCTTGAGTTGTACTCATAATAATGTAAGTTTTTTATGTAATTTTCATTTCAATAGATAAATCTAAAGTAATGACGTGGTATAAATTAGAATTTATTTACTGCAAAATTAAGTAAAAATATATAATTTGCTTAGTAAAACTGCATTATTTAGTGCCTTTAACTGAGATTTATTTATCTTATAATAAAGTCAAAAAAAACGCTTGATTTTATAAAGAATTTATGAAAAAAGTACGGATTTTTAAGGCTTTACGCATTTGTTTTACCTAAATTTGACTCAGAAAAAGGCTTTAAAACGTACAAAATTGTACTACAAATTCATAAATAGTGGAAAGAGAGATAATTAAAACGCTGGATGGTTCAACAACAATTCATTTGAAAGAATGGGATGAATGTTATCATTCTAAACACGGCGCAATTCAGGAAGCAAAACATGTATTTATAAAAAACGGACTTTCATTATTTGAAAATAATCCGGTGAGTATTCTTGAAATTGGTTTTGGAACGGGGCTAAATGCTTTTATTACTTTTTTAGAATCAAACGCAAAGCAACAGAAAATCGATTATGTTGGAGTAGAAGCATATCCAGTTGATGCCAGAGAGGTTTTAGAGATGAATTATGTGGCTGAATTAGAAGCAGATCAATATAAGGGTATATTCGAAAAGATGCATGAAAGCGAATGGAATCATAAGATTGATATAACTTCTGATTTTTCGTTAACCAAAAGGAAACAATTTTTTGATGAAATAGACGATTTTGAAATTTTTGATTTGATTTACTTTGATGCCTTCGGATATCGAGTGCAACCGGAGCTTTGGAGTACTGAAATTTTTCGGAAAATGTATACTAGTTTAAAGCCAAATGGCGTTTTAGTAACATACGCCGCTCGCGGAGTTGTTAAAAGAAGTATGATAGAAGTTGGATTTACAGTCGAAAAATTAGCAGGACCACCAGGAAAGCGCGAGATGTTTAGAGCTTTTAAAAAGGTTTAAATGAGTTGTTTAGAATTGTTCTAGATTGATTTATATTTATTAAGAAAACGTATTCGCTGCTAAAGTTTTTAAAAAAATAAGTTAAAATAAGCATTCATGAATGATATTTGTTTAAATTTGTTGCGAGTTTAGAAATATAGATAACCCCCAAAAATCGTATTTTATTATGTCAAAAATGATGTTTGATTACACGAAATCAATACTTGAGAGAGTGAGTTTCGATCCGATACTTTTCTGTAAAGAGTTAGAGAAAGCTATCAAAACACTGTTACCGTACGAAATGGAACAATTGCAAGAATGGTTATTAAATTTCATTATTGAAAAACCAGAATTAAAACAAAGTTTACTACTAATTAAAGTATAAAGAAAAAGGAGCCAAATTGGCTCCTTTTTTGTTTCTATTTCTTTTGTAGTAGTGGACTAATGATTTGAACGTTCTGAAAAACAATTGCTCCTTTTACAACTCCGGCAATTGTCGATCTTAGTGCGTCAATGATTTGCATTTTTAATTCGCTTTTAGGGTAAATTAAACTTACCTCACGAGCAGGTTTTGGTTCCTTAAAGTTACGTAGTTTCAGTTTGTCAGACTCTTTTAAGTCTAAGGTGTGCAAGTACGGAAGTAACGTTGTGCCCAGACCTTCGTCGGCCAATTTTATTAAAGTTTCAAAGCTTCCACTTTGAATCTGAAAATTATTTTGTTCGATATCAGTACCGTTTTTGCATAAATTCAAGATTCCGTCTCTAAAGCAATGTCCATCCTGCAAAAGCAAAATCTCATTGATATTTAAATCAGCAACTTCAATTTCATCTTTCTGAAAGCTCGCATGATGCTCCGGTATGTAAGCTACGAAAGGTTCAAAATACAAAACGATTTCTTTTATTTTTTCATCTTCAAGCGGAGTCGCAGCAATAGCAGCATCAAGATGACCGTTTTTTAACTTCACAATAATTTCATCCGTGTTTAACTCTTCGATTAAGAGTTTCACTTTTGGATACTTTTTGATAAAATTATTCAAAAACATTGGTAAAAGCGTAGGCATAATGGTTGGGATAATTCCTAAACGAAATTCTCCGCCAATAAAACCTTTTTGCTGTTCTACAATGTCTTTAATCCTGTCGGCTTCATTTACAATATTTTTGGCTTGATTGACAATTTTCTGACCAATATCAGTAAGTTGAATAGGTTTTTTACTTCTGTCGAAGATCAAAATATTGAGTTCTTCTTCAATTTTTTGAATTTGCATGCTTAATGTAGGCTGAGTAACAAAACATTTTTCAGCAGCAAGGGTGAAATTTTTATGCTCGGCAACGGCTAATACATATTGTAATTGAGTTATAGTCATTTTGATAGTATTTTTTGATGCAAAAATAAGAAAATATAATTTTTTTTTATAATATTTTTTAAGAAGTTGTTTTAGATTTGTAGTAAACTTATTATAAAATGATAATTATGAAAACAAATATTTTAGGATTACCTGTAAAAGAGTCTGAATTGTTAGTAAAAGAACTAAATGTACTATTGTCAAATTTTCAGGTATATTATCAAAACTTAAGAGGGATACACTGGAATATTCGTGGAAAACGTTTTTTTGATTTACACGTAAAATTTGAAGAATTATATACAGATGCACAATTAAAAATTGATATGATTGCCGAAAGAGTTCTGACAATAGGTGGAACACCTTTGCATACATTTGATGATTATATTAAAAACAACAAATTGGTGGTTGGAAAAAACATTTCAAACGATGAAAAAGCTGTTCATTTAATTGTTCATTCTTTGGCTGATTTATTAAAAATAGAAAGAGGAATTCTAAAACAATCTGACGAAATTAACGACGAAGGGACAAATTCTATGATGAGTGACTTCATTGCAGAGCAGGAAAAAACCATCTGGATGATGAATGCCTGGTTAGAAGAAGAACTGTAAATAATTGTTTATGAATGAGATATAAACAGAATGTTGGCTTGCTTTCATTCTGTTTTTTTATGATTGTTAAATTTGTATAAATTTTTTGCCCTCAGGCTTTGATTTTATCAGTTTAACACTATTTTTGCCTCAATGAAATTAATCGCTCGCATATTATTATTCATATTTGTTGCTTTCTTAGCTACCCCAACTATTGTAACGGTATTTAAGAAGAGCAATGATACGTCTATGTTTTTCAGTTTTTCTGAAGAAGAGCACTCGCATAAAGAACTTAAGGCTGCCGTTTATCCGGCAATACTTCAGCATGAAGTTGTAATGCCGGTTTATATTGAAAAAAAGACCATCGTGTCTGAAAATATTGTAAAACTAGACAATATTTCACCGAGCATTTTTGCTCCACCTCCAAACTTGGCATAATACTTCCGATTATTTTGAACTAAACCGCATTTTTGAATAAATGTGGTGAATCTTTAATGAATAATTTTTTTAGTATTGTGTTATGACAAAAAAAATCAATCTTTTTGCTAACCTTAAATCTGATTTTGCTTCAGGTTTAGTGGTTTTCTTGGTGGCTCTTCCGTTGTGTTTAGGTATTGCAATGGCTTCTGGAGCGCCTTTATTTTCTGGAATTATCTCAGGTGTTATTGGTGGTATTGTGGTAGGTTATTTAAGCCAATCGCACATAAGTGTATCTGGGCCAGCGGCTGGATTAACAGCGATTATTTTAACAGCTATTACTGATTTTGGTGCTTTTGATGTGTTTTTAATGTCTGTTTTTATCGCAGGACTAATTCAATTAGCATTAGGGTTTTTAAGAGCCGGAAGTATCTCAAATTATTTTCCAACAAATGTAATTGAGGGAATGTTAGCCGGTATCGGGATCATCATTATCTTAAAACAATTGCCTCATGCTTTTGGTTATGATGCAGATTTTGAGGGTGATCAGGCATTTTTACAAAATGACGGAAGTAATTCATTTTCGTTTTTATTCAATGTTTTAAACCACATTCAATTAGGAGCCGTAATTATATCATTGGTTTCACTTGCAATATTAATTTCCTGGGATAAAGTTCCGTTTTTGAAACGATTAAAATTAGTTCCGGGAGCATTAGTAGCCGTTATTGCCGGTATAGCTTTAAACGAATTTTTTGTTTCTACAGGAAGTTCATTGGCAATTGCAAAAGAACACTTGGTTTCATTGCCAGTTCCAAAATCTTTTGATGAATTTAAATCTATTCTAATCACACCTAACTTTGCTGCTGTTACAAATCCGCAGGTTTGGGTGGTAGCGATAACAATTGCCATTGTTGCCTCTATCGAAACATTATTATGTATCGAAGCTGCTGATAGAATGGATGTTCAAAAACGTTATACCAATACAAATGTTGAGCTTAGAGCTCAGGGTATTGGTAATATTGTGAGCTCACTTTTAGGTGGTTTACCAATGACTTCTGTTGTGGTTCGATCATCTGCTAATAATAATGCCGGAGCAAAATCTAAAATGTCAGCTATTATTCACGGAGTACTTTTGTTATTAAGTGTTTTAGCAATTCCGGCACTTTTAAACAAGATTCCATTGGCAACTTTGGCAACCGTGTTGATTTTAGTGGGATATAAATTAGCAAAACCGGCAACCTTCTTGCATTTCTGGGAAAAAGGAAAATATCAGTTTGTACCATTTATTGCAACTTTAGTATTTGTTGTAGCAACAGATTTACTTAAAGGAGTTGCTTTAGGAATTATCATCAGTATTATTTTTGTATTGAGAGGAAATCTGAAAAGAGCTTACAGTTTCAAAAAAGAAGAATATGAAGACGGAGATGTTATTCATATCGATTTAGCTCAGGAAGTTTCATTCTTGAACAAAGCTGCCATTAAACTGACTTTGAACGAGATTCCTGAAAACTCTAAAGTAATCATCAATGCACATGATACAGAGTATATTGCACATGATGTTCTGGATTTGATTCGCGAGTTTAAGGAAACACGCGCCGTTGATCAAAACATTAAAGTGAAACTAAAAGGTTTCAAAGAAGCTTACGAGCTTGAAAATTCTCCGGATATTAATAATCACGTGTCTATAGAGCATTATTATGATGTTGCAAAAAGGGCTTTGGTTAAAAAAGAAACGGTAAAAGAAAAATTTTAAACAAATTAAATTAATTAAAGGTATTTCTTGTATGTGAGAAGTATTAAAAATTAGATAACTTTACAGTAAAGTTATTTTTGATATGTTTAAACATGCAGAAGTACCATTCAAAAAACAAAAAAATGAGAGAGTTTTATAAGCAGTTATTAGAGAACAATAAGCAATGGGTTGAGAAATCATTAGCATTAGACCCAAATTATTTTGCAGATTTAGCCAAAGGTCAAACACCACCTTTATTATGGATTGGATGTTCTGACAGCCGTGTTCCTGCAAACGAAATTATTGGTGCTAAGCCGGGTGAGGTTTTCGTACACCGTAATATTGCCAATATGGTGGTACACTCAGATATGAATATGTTAAGTGTTCTTGATTATGCAGTAAATGTTCTAAAGGTAAAACACGTTATTGTTTGCGGACATTACGGTTGTGGTGGTGTAAAAGCCGCAATGGGTAATCAATCTGTTGGAATCATTGACAACTGGATTCGTCATATTAAAGATGAATATCGTTTACATGATAAATATCTGAATTCAATTACAGATGAAACGGAGCGTTTTAATGCTTTTGTTGAAATCAATGCTAAAGAACAGGTTTACAACTTAGCAAAAACTTCGATTGTACAAGGAGCTTGGAAAAACGGTCAGGAATTAATGCTTCATGGATGGGTTTACGGATTGAATTCTGGTTTTGTAACCGATTTGAATGTTAATATTGCTTCGAATGAAGAACTTGATGAGGTTTACCAATTAGACCTATAATCATAAAAATAAAAATCGCCTCAAAAGGGCGATTTTTTTTATTCGTTTTCGTCTAGATTTTCATTGAAAGCTGATGGCAGCATTGTTGGAATAAACTTTATTAAGATCGGTAATAATAAACTCCCACCCGGAAGTAAAAATATAGTCAGTGACGGAATCGTTTTACAAATATCTAAAAGCTGTTTTTTTACTTTTTTCTTTTCCTTGGCATCTAAATCTCTGGTTGTCGAGTAAGCCAATAGAATCATCAATTCCTTGCTCTGAACAATTTCCTTAACCAGTCTGTTTTTGTTTCTTATAATCAGTTTGACAACGCTGTGTGTCATTTGATCATAAAAATGTTTTACAGGATTTGAGTAATTAAAATACGGAATTTTCTTTTTATGAGTGGTGATAAAGGTATTAGTTGTTTCAATGCTTTTGGCTACAAAATCATCTGAAACGTGCATCATTGAACCTAATGAATATAAAAAGTAAGCCTCTTCGTTTTCTACAACACCGTCACTCCATAAAGCCATTCCGGCCATATCGATTAAATAATATTGCTCCAATTTATTGCTGAAATAATCTAATTGCAAAGTTTCAAGAGTATCAACCGTAACTTTTGAAAATTTGGAATATCGTATTGAAGCTTCAAAAAGTTTTATCAACAAATCATCATGCTGAGATTTTATTGTTTTGGTTTTTAAAGCCAAAGCCACAATACCAAGAACAGTTTCTTCAATTCGTTTTAAATATTTGTCAGGAATCGATCCATGCTCTAAATATTGTCTGAAAGCTAGAACATCAATAAACAAAAGCGCATTGGTAACTAAATGCGAAAAGTTTTTGCTGATAATACTGTCATTCGTCTGAACACGCTGATCTATAATATTCTCTAAAGATAGAGAAGGAGTGTCTTTTGGAAGTAAAATTTTGAATAAACTAAATCCTTCAGGATTCATTTCCTTATAAAATTTTAAAACCTCAGTGATGAAATTATTAGGTTCAGAACTTCTTTTTTCGATACAAAAAACGCCATACAAAGTATTTAATAAAGCGACTTTAGAAATTTCGGTTTTAAACCAGCCTTTTATAGGAATTGGAATCTGAGAATCTATAGCTATGATATGACCGTAAATAAAGCCGGTTTCTCTGACTTTATAGTAGAACGAATCTGTAGTTTCAAAAGGAATGGCTTCTGAAAACTTTTGTTCACTAAAAAACTTGTCTATCCAACCTGGAGCTGATGGGTTAATCATTAACTTTAATTTATAGCTGCAAAGCTATATCTTTTTCTCGTTTTGGTATTAATTTTAAATGAAATAACCACTACATTTTGTGAAAATATAGTGGTTATTGTGTTTTTTATTTGATGATTCCTGCACAAGCAACTCTTCCGCCGGCATTTCCGGTTGGCTGAGTCGTAAAATCGTCAGTTCCCTGATGTACGATTAAACCTTTTCCAAGAATATCTTTAGTTGCATCTCCGCAGCCAATACACCATTCGTCAGTAGTTAAGGTAATAGTTCCGTTTCCTTTTTCATCAGCGGTAAAGTTTCCTATATCACCTTTATGATATTCAGCAGAACCCCATTTTCCGTGTTTCTTGAAGGTAGGATTCCAGTGTCCTCCAGCAGAACTTCCATCAGCAGCAGTACAATCTGATTTTTCATGAATATGTATCGCGTGAACACCTGGTTTTAAACCAGCTACTTTTGCAACAAACGTTACTTTTCCATTTTTCTCTGTAAAAGTCGCTGTTCCGCTAACGGTACTGTTGCTTTTTGGCTCTAAAGCTACAGTTAGAGTTTTTGCATCACTAGATTTTGTATTGGTCTTACAGCCAATAACTAAGGCTGTAATTATCGCGAAAGAAACAATTATTTTTTTCATATACGAGGCTTTTGAATTAAAGATTAAGTAAATTTAACATAAAATTCCGACATTGGTGGAAGCTTAGAGTTAAAATAATCTAAAACTATTGGTTATAATTTGACCTTGCTTTAAGCGAAAAAACAAAAATTATTATGTAATTTCGTATAGTTTAGAATTTAATAGTTTGAGAATTAGAGTTCATTGTTTTTTAATTTAATCTGTAGAATTATGATAAAAAATGTTTTAACCTTAGTTTTTTTAGGAGTAGTTTTAATCTCATGCAATACTGCTAAAACTCAAAAAGAAGATTCGGTTTCTAAACTTGAAGGAACCTGGGAATTAAATTACATCACCGGACCAAAAATAGCTTTTGATGGTTTGTACCCTAATAAGAAGCCAACAATTAATTTTGATTTAAAAAAAAATCAGGTTTCAGGAAACAGCAGTTGTAATAACTTTAATGGAAAACTTAGTGTAGCCGGAAACAAAATTGATTTTGCACAACCAATGGCAATGACCAAAATGATGTGTGATGGACAAGGTGAGCAGGTTTTTATGGGCACTCTGCAAAAAATTACTTCGTATGATGTTACAGATAATGGCAAAACGTTAAATTTTATCTCAGGAGATATTGCAATGATGCGATTTACCAAAAAATAGGATTAGGCTTTTCTATACTTTATTAAATAAACGTTTTATGAAAACTAAAATAACAGTATTGATGTTGTTTTGCTTTTTAAATATTTCTGTTTTTGCTCAGGAAAAAACAAAGAAAGAATTAAAAGCAGAAAGGGAATTACAGAAACAAAAAGAAATAGAAGCTCTTCTAGATTCTAAAATTTTTGTTTTTGAAGCGCAAAAGGTTACTCCGCAAGGAGGAAGACTTATTAATTTAGATTACAATACCTATTTTTTAAAATTCAATCCGGAAAAAACAACTTGCGATTTGCCGTTTTTTGGGCGTGGCTATAATGTTCCTTATGGAGGAGATGGCGGGATTAAATTTGAAGGAATACCTGAGGATGTTAAGATCGAAAAAAATAAAAAAAATTATAGAGTTAAAGCTACCGTAAAAGGTAAGGATGATGTTTATGATCTTATGTTTTCCGTTTTTTTTGATGGTGGAGCGTCGCTTTCTGTCAATAGTAATAATAGAGGACCAATTTCATACGATGGAGAAATTAGAGCTCCAAAAACAAAAGCGAATAAACAATAAGAGTTTCAAGTGTTTAATCATTGTACCCCGAATTCTTTAATCTATGCTAGAAAAAACTTTTTTTGTTTTACCAAAAAAACATCACATAGTATGGGTGCTTTTTTTATTTACCATTTCGATTTTTGGTCAGGATTTAGAACCCAGAGTATATGCCAATGTCGCTAAAGATTTAAATGTAGTTGCGGTTGGATATGTTTTTATGGATGGAAATGTATTGACAGAACCTTCATTGCCTATCGCAGATTTTACAGTTCAAAGCCACAATCTGGCAGTGAACTATATCAGAACTTTTGGATTATCAAATAAACTCGCTCGTGTTCAGGTTTCACTTCCATATTCTTTTATAGATGGTCAATTAACCGGTACTAATGGTAATGTTTTAGCGGGCTCAAGAAATGGTTTTGCTGATATGAAAGTACGATTTGGAATCAATCTTCTTGGTTCTCCTGCATTGGATAAATCAGAATTTCGAAATTTTGAACAGAAAACCATTCTGGGAGTCAGTTTGGTTACTTCAATTCCAACAGGTAAATATTATGGTGATAAACGATTTAATATAGGTACAAATCGTTGGGGATTTAAACCCGAAATTGGAGTATCAAAAAGATTTGCACATGTCTATGCTGAGGCTTATGGAGGAATTTGGTTTTACATCGATAATAATGATCTTCTTGGAAAAAAATTAGAACAGAAACCAACTTTTAGTTTGCAGGGACATGCTAGTTACTACTTCAAAAACAATATGTGGATTGGTTTTAATACCACTTTTTTCTTTGGTGGAAAAACAATTACTGATGGTGTTTCAGAGGATAGCCAAATGGATAACTGGCGAGTAGGAGGTACCTTTTCAACTCCAATTGCAAAAGGGCAATCTGTGAAATTTCAGTACCATATTGGTGCATATACTAATAACGGATTGAATTATTATGCCTTAAGTGTAGTTTATCAATATTCGTTTTTTTAAAACGTAAGAATGTTTTTATAACACATATTTAATGTAAGAAAAATACGTATATTTGATAATGTGTAAATTTTACAAACAATTTTAAATTTAAAATTATGAAAAAATTAAGTCTTATTCTTATTATGGCAGTTGTCTCGTTTTCATCTTACGCTCAATCTTCATTTAAGGAAGATGTAGATGTTTTGCAAAGCGTTTATGGTAAATCAAAAAGTGATCTTGTAAAACAGTACATGAATTTGTCTGACACACAATCTGCTGCTTTTACAAAAGTTTATGATAATTATGAAACAGAACGTAAAGCTCTTGGGCAGGCAAAATTTCAACTAATTAATGATTATGCTACAAATTATGCAACGCTTACTGATGAAAAAGCAGATGAGCTGGCTAAAGGAATTTTCAAAAATCATTTGGATTATGAAAAATTGTATTCTAAAACGTATGGGCAGACTAAAAAAGCTGTTGGTGCAATAAATGCAGCTAAATTTATTCAGTTAGAAATATATCTTCAAACCGTAATAAGAGCAGAGATTTTAGAGTCAATTCCTTTTATAGGAGAATTGGATAAGAGTAAAGTTCAAATGTAATTTTTGTTTTTTACATAAAAAGAAAGGCAGCTATTTTAATCAAATAGCTGCCTTTCTTTTATTTAAGCAAATTTATTTAGCCGTTTTAACCGCATAAATTGCATTTACCATTCCGTCGTGAAAAGCGTCTTCAGGAAGTTCCCAAAACATGATTCCACCCAGTTTTTTAGATTTTACATATTCTGTTTTTGCTTTTATAGAAGTTAAATCATCGCCTGTTGCAAATGTTTTTTCTTTTTCATTATACCAATATGGTGCTTTGGCTTTATCATCCCAAAAATATTTCCAACCGTTTGCTTCTGTATACGCAGTTGCAAAGTTTTTAAAATCAACGCCTGCAATATGTTCTCCGGCTTGATACAATCCGTTGTTTATATTTTCTACATTTTTCCATGTTCTGGTATAAAATGCACCACCAATTATCAATTTTTCTGCTGGAACGCCTTGTTTTAATAAATAGGTAACTGCTCTGTCTGTAGATTCTTCTTTAGGATTTGTACTGTATAAAGGAGTGTGGTGTCCGGTAACTTTTGAATATCCGTTTACCAAATCATAACTCATAATGTTGACACGATTTACTAGTGGAGCCACAGCTTTCCAATCAATAGATTCGTCTAAATATTTTTGAAAACCTCCGGCAGCAAAACTTAATTCATATTTTTTGCCTAAAGTTGAACGAAGGATTTTGATTAATTCTGTAAAGTTAGGTTTGTCAGCAGCTTGATACAAATGTCCCGGAAGACCTTCAATTGCCGGATATTCCCAATCTAAATCTAAACCATCTACTTTAAAATAATTGCTGACTTCTTTTACTGATTTGGCAAAAGTTAATCTTCCTTCAGCAGTTGAAAAAGCGGCAGAACAAGGCTCACAACCTCCCCAGCCACCAAGTGAAAGAACAATTTTAAGCTGCGGATTTGATGCTTTTAGAGAAACTAAATATTTTATTGTAGTCGAATCTTTAGGAGAATCTACGCTTAGTTTACCTTCTTTTAAATGACAGAAACTAAAAATAATCTGATTTAGTTTGTTTACTTCGTATTGATTAATTAGTTTGTCATCGCCTGTGTAGTAAGCAATAATGTCCATTTTTTTATTTTTTTGTGCGAATGTATTTGTGGTACATAAACACAATAAAAATAAAGCAATTAGGTTAATTTGTTTCATTTATATGTTTTTTTGAGTTTTTAGAATGCTAAATATAAAACATTAGGTTTGAAACTTTGCTATTGATTCTGTAACATAATTTCAATTTTAATAAATATTTGTGAAATGATTTTTTTTGAACCATATAAGTGATATAAGTTCATTTTAGATTGAACTTAATATTATTTGTTTTTCTCGTAGAGACGCACAGCAGTGCGTCTACGTTATGTTAGACACACTGCTGTGCGTCTCTACAAAAAATGCTCACTAAAAAAACATTCTTTTTAAATGAACTTATATCACTTATATGGTTCAAAACAAAAAAAAATAAACCCGCACTGTTTCGGACTAGTGCGGGTTTAAACAAATTAAAAGCTAAAAACTATTTTTATATTAGAAGCAGTATTCGTTTTCTGCAACTAATTTTGATGTAATAACCTCTCTTAAGGCTACAACATTTGGATTGTTTGTGTATTTTGTAAAACGTTTAAGTCCCATTAACATCATACGTTGTTCGTCTCCTTCAGCAAAAGAAATAATTCCTTCTTTACCTCTTGAGTTTACAATATCTACAGCTTTATACAAGTATAATTTTGCCATAGCGATTTGCTCTTGTACTTTATCTTCACCTTGATTTTTGGCTAATTTTTCAGTTCTAAGAATGGTACTTTCAGCCATGTAGATTTCGATTAAGATATCAGAGGCAGCCATTAATAACTGTTGGTGAGAATCTAAATCCGGACCATATTTTTGAACTGCACTACCAGCAACCATTAAGAAAACTTTTTTCAAGTTTGCAATGATTCCTTTTTCTTCAGCGAATAATTCAGAGAAATCAGGAGTATCAAAAGATGGAATTCCCATTAATTCTTCCTGAACTTTCATTGCAGGACCTAATAAATCAACATGACCTTTCATAGCCTTTTTGATCAACATTCCCACAGAAAGCATTCTGTTGATTTCGTTTGTTCCTTCGTAGATTCTAGCGATACGTGCATCTCTCCAGGCGCTCTCCATTGGAGTATCTTCAGAGAATCCCATTCCACCAAAAATCTGAATTCCTTCGTCAGCACAAGATTGTACGTCTTCAGAAACTGCAACTTTAAGGATAGAACATTCGATAGCATATTCTTCAACACCTTTCAATTCAGCTTCTTGGTGAGTAGTTCCTTCAGCTTCACGAGCAGCAATTCTGTCTTCGATATCTTTTGCAGCACGGTAAGAAGCACTTTCTCCAGCGTATGCATTAGTAGCCATTTCAGCTAGTTTAGAACGGATAGCTCCAAAAGATGCAATTGCAGTGTTAAACTGAATTCTTTCGTTAGCATATTTTACTGCATTTGTAGTAACTCGACGTTGTGCATCTAAACAAGCCGCAGCTAATTTAATACGACCAACATTTAAAGCGTTCATTGCTATTTTGAAACCGTTTCCTCTTTCAGATAACATGTTTTCAACAGGAACTTTAGTATCGTTGAAGAAAACCTGACGAGTAGAAGAAGCACGGATTCCTAATTTATGCTCTTCTTCATTCATGGAAATTCCGTTTGCCGGATCGTTTTCTACGATGAAACCTGTAATGTTTTTATCATCTCCAATACGTGCAAAAACGATGAAAACGCTACAGAAACCTGCATTCGAAATCCACATTTTTTGTCCTGTAATAGAATAGTATTTTCCATCTTCAGATAAAACTGCTTTAGTTTTTCCTGAGTTTGCATCAGATCCCGCACCTGGTTCAGTTAAGCAATAAGCTCCAAACCATTCTCCAGTAGCTAATTTAGGAACGTATTTTTTCTTTTGTTCTTCAGTTCCATAAAGAGTGATTGGCATAGTTCCAATACCTGTATGAGCACCAAAAGCAGTTGAGAAAGATCCTGTAGCACCAGAAATGTAATCGCAAACTAACATTGTAGATACGAATCCCATTCCTAATCCGCCGTATTCTTCAGGAACCGCAACTCCTAGAAGTCCAAGTTCACCAGCTTTACGCATAGATGATTCAGTATACGCATAATCTTTTTTCTCAAAACGATCTTTATGCGCCCATAATTCTTTGTCTACGAACTCTTTTACTGAGTCACGCATCATTAATTGCTCTTCCGAAAAATCTTCTGGTGTAAAGATATCTTCGCACTTTGTTTCCTTAACTAAAAACTGACCACCACGAGTCACGTTTTTTTCGATTGTATCTGCCATTGCTTATGTTTTTTTGTATGTTTTTTATTTATAATCTAGATCTCCAAGTTTGTCATTGCGAGGAACGAAGCAACCACATTTGCAAAATAAAACTTTGCATAATTGTTAGCGAGGTTGCTTCGTTCCTCGCAATGACAAACTGAACGAATACTTTATCTATAAAACCTCGTAAATCCCAGCGCTTCCTTGTCCAGTTCCTACACACATAGAAACGATTCCGTATTTACTGCCTCTGCGTTTCATTTCGTCGAATAACTGAACAGAAAGTTTAGCTCCTGTACATCCCAGAGGGTGACCTAAAGCGATAGCTCCACCGTTTACGTTTACGATATCCGGGTTTATATTTAACTCGCGAGTAACTGCTAAAGCTTGTGAAGCAAAAGCCTCGTTTAATTCAATTAACTCGATATCGTTCAATGTTAATCCCGCTTGTTTTAATGCTTTCGGAATTGCTTTTACAGGACCAATACCCATGATTCTTGGCTCAACACCAGAAGAAGCAAAGTTTACCAAACGTGCAATTGGCTCAAGGTTTAATTCTTTAACCATATCTTCACTCATGATTAAAACGAATGCAGCACCATCACTCATTTGAGAAGAGTTTCCGGCAGTTACACTTCCGTCAGCAGCAAAAACAGGTCTTAAACCAGCTAATGCAGCAACAGAAGTTCCGGCTCTTGGACCTTCGTCTTGTTTTACAACATAAGACTTAGTTTCTTTTTTACCATTTTCATTGATGAAAGTTTGGTCAACAGTAATTGGAACGATTTGTTTGTCGAATTTCCCTTCAGCTTGCGCTTTCAAGGCTTTCATATGAGAGTTATAAGCAAACTCATCTTGGTCTTCTCTTGAGATTTTGTATTGATTAGCAACCGCTTCAGCAGTTAAACCCATTCCCCAATAGTAATCTTCGTGACCTGCAGCAGCAAGGTTATAATCCGGAGTTGGTTTGTAACCTCCCATCGGAATAAAACTCATACTTTCAGCTCCACCTGCAATGATACAATCTGCCATTCCTGATTGGATTTTAGCAGTCGCCATTCCGATAGTTTCTAATCCAGATGCGCAATAACGATTAACAGTTACACCAGGAACATCTTCTACTTTTAATCCCATTAATGAGATCAAACGTCCAACGTTAAGTCCTTGTTCAGCTTCCGGCATGGCATTTCCTACCATAACGTCATCGATACGTTTTTTGTCAAAATCAGGCAATTCATCCATCATAAACTGAATGGTTTCTGCAGCTAATTCATCAGGTCTTTTAAATCTAAAAACCCCTTTTGGTGCTTTTCCTACCGCAGTACGGTAAGCTTTTACTATATATGCTGTTTTCATTTGTTTTTGTTTTTTAAGATTTATTAGAAGAAAGAAGAAAGAGTCAAGAGGCTAGAGAAAAGACAAAACTTAGTTTTGAAATCTTGCATCTTGTTTCTTGTATCTTTTTGCTCCTTGCATCTATTCTCTAATTACGAAGTGGTTTTCCTTTAGTTAACATATATTGAATTCTTTCCAGAGTTTTTCTTTCTGTACATAAACTCAAGAAAGCTTCACGTTCGATGTCTAATAAATATTGCTCAGATACTAAAGTCGCTTCAGATAAATCACCACCAGCCATTACATAAGCCAGTTTGTTAGCGATTTTCTTGTCGTGCTCAGAAATGTATTTTCCAGCTTCCATTTGATCCGTCCCAACTAAGAACATTCCAAGAGCTTGTTTTCCTAATACTTTCACATCAGTTCTTCTGATAGGTTGCGTATAACCAGCTTCAGCCATTAACAAAGCATGTTTTTTAGCTTCAGCGATCTGACGATCTTTGTTTACAACAATAACATCTTTACCATGTTGAAGAAGTCCAGTGTCAAAAGCTTCATAACCAGAAGTTGATACTTTTGCCATTGCGATAGTCAAGAAATACTCTTGAAGAACGTTTAATTCCACATCATTTTTACGGAACAAATCTGAAGCTCTCAAAGCCATTTCTTTAGATCCACCACCACCAGGAAGTACACCAACACCAAATTCAACTAATCCCATGTAAGTTTCAGCAGCAGCAACCACTTTATCAGCATGTAAGCTCATTTCGCATCCACCGCCAAAAGTCATTCCGTGAGGTGCAACAACAACTGGAATAGAAGAATAACGAACACGCATCATAGTGTCCTGGAACATTTTGATCGCCATGTTCAATTCGTCATATTCCTGTTCAACCGCCATCATGAAAATCATTCCGATATTAGCTCCAACAGAGAAATTCGCTGCTTGATTACCAATAACTAAACCTTGATATTCTTTTTCAGATAAGTCGATTGCTTTATTGATAGCCTGAAGTACATCGCCACCAATTGTATTCATTTTAGATTGGAATTCTAAGTTCAAGATTCCGTCTCCTAAATCCTGAATAATTGCACCACTATTACTCCAAACTTTTTTGCTTTCGCGAATGTTGTTTAAGATAATGAATGAATCTTGTCCAGGAACTTTAACTTGAGATTTTGTTGGAATATTATAGAAATAAGTTGCACCTTCTTTTACAGTATAGAAACTTTTGCTTCCAGAAGCTAACATATCATTTACCCATGCAGCAGGAGCTAAACCTTCTGCTTTCATGATTTCGATTCCGTTTTCGACACCAATAGCATCCCAAATTTCGAATGGACCATTTTCCCATCCAAAACCAGCTTTCATGGCATCATCAATTTTGTATAATTCGTCTGAGATTTCAGGAATTCTGTTTGACACATAAGCAAACATTCCGGCGAAACTCTTACGGTAGAATTCACCCGCTTTGTCTTTTCCTTTAACCAAAACTTTAAAACGATTGATAGGTTTATCGATAGTTTTTGTAAGTTCAAGCGTAGCAAAATTTGCTTTTTTAGCAGCGCGGTATTCTAATGTATCTAAGTCTAAAGAAAGAATGTCTTTATCTACTTTTTTATAAAAACCTTGTCCGGTTTTGCTTCCTAACCAGTTATTCTCCATCATTTTGTTGATGAAATCAGGAAGTTTAAACAATTCGTGTTGTTCGTCAGTTGGGCAGTTTTCATAAATACCATTGGCAACGTGTACCAAAGTATCTAAACCAACAACGTCAACAGTACGGAAAGTAGCCGATTTTGGACGACCAATTACAGGTCCAGTCAATTTATCAACTTCTTCAATCGTTAATCCCATTTCTTTAACCAAGTGGAATAAACTTTGGATTCCGTAAATACCAATTCTGTTTCCAATAAACGCTGGAGTATCTTTAGCAACAACCGAAGTTTTTCCTAAGAATTTAGATCCGTATTCGTTTAAGAAATCCAATACTTCAGTTGAGGTTTTTGGACCAGGAATAATTTCAAATAACTTTAAGTAACGCGCAGGGTTAAAAAAGTGAGTTCCGCAGAAGTGTTGTTGAAAATCTTCGCTTCTTCCTTCGCTCATAAAATGAATTGGAATACCAGAAGTGTTAGAAGTAACCAAAGTTCCCGGTTTACGGAATTTCTCGATTTGTTCAAATACCAATTTCTTAATATCCAAACGCTCTACAACAACCTCGATAATCCAGTCAACGTTGGCAATTTTTGCCATATCATCAGTCGTGTTTCCAGTCGTGATTCTATTTGCAAATTTTTGACTGTAAATAGGAGACGGTTTCGATTTTAATGAATTCGCCAAGTGCTCGTTTACCACTCGGTTGCGAACAGCTTTACTTTCAAGCGTTAATCCTTTTTTAGTTTCAGCTTCTGTCAACTCGCGTGGTACGATGTCAAGTAATAAAACTTCAACACCAATATTGGCAAAATGACAAGCTATTCCTGAACCCATAATTCCGGATCCAATTACAGCAACTTTTTTAATTGTGCGTTTCATAAGTCGTTAATATTTGTTTTTTGTTTTTGAATTTGGGATAAACCTTTTTCATTATTATGAATCAGGATTATTCATTTTCTATTTTTTCTGTTTGATTAAATATGTTTTTATCGTGAATTAGTTCATTAATGATTTCAGAAACTTCGATAAAATGTTTAAGCTTTTCATCAGAAACATGTTTTCTAACTGTTTCATTAAATTTTAAAACCGTATTCTTAGATAATTCTCTTTTTTCTTTGCCAAATTCAGTCAGGTAGATTAAAACACCGCGACCATCACTAGGATTTTTTTTGCGAACAATCAAACCCTTATCCTCCATTGATTTCAATGTTCTCGTAAGGCTTGTGGCTTCCATACCCATTCTTGGTCCTAAAGCCGTCGAAGGAGTCCCGTCTTCCTTATCAATACTCAAAAGCGCAAATCCCGTTGCCATAGTCGCATCGTATTTAGCAGCTTCCTCGTTATACATTCTTGATACGGCTTGCCATGTAGCTCTCAAAATATAATCTATTGTTTTGTCTTTCATAAGTAACTATATCGATTTCAAATATAATCAAAAAATACTATGCATGCATATTATTTTATGATAAATTTTTGGTTATTAAAAAAATATCTCTGAAATAGAGTGGTTTAGGGTTAATTTTTAATTGAAATATACTATTCTTTTTTCTGATTTTAACAAATTTTAAGACTTAAAAAATGTTTTCTGAGTCAAAAAGACGCTAAAATTCTTCTTTATGTAAAAAAAGATATAATAAAGTGCGAATAAACTTTAGTCTTCATATCGTTGAATCGCTTTCTGAAGGATTTTTTTCATTCGATTCCTGAGGTTTTCAGGGCGCAGAACCTCAATTCCGTCTCCAAAACCCAGAATAATACGTTCCATTTCGTAATTCGGGCTAATAAACAAATGAACAACAATACTCTTATCCTCATTCTCCTTAATAAGTCTTTGCGTATGATGCAGCGGTTTAGTCAAAACATACGGCGCATTAGCAGCATCAATCCAAAGCTCAATTTTTCTGGGCTGTAAACCCGTATTTACCGTAACACCTATTATATTCTTATAATAAGAATCAGCATCAAAATCCTCCTCTATATAAGGAAGGTTAAAATCGTAGTCGATCGCAATAATTCTGTCCAATGCCAAATTCGTAATTGGTTGAGAACCCTTAGTCTTCCCAATCAAAAACCATCGATTATTAAACTCCTTCAAAATAAAAGGATGAAAGTGAAATTTAGTTTCCTCTTTCGATTTAAAGGATTTATACGTAATCACAAGAACAATCTTCTTGATAATCGCCTGATACACTTCATCTAAATAATGTAAACCTTTTAATCCATCGTTTTTGTCCAGATAAATTACAGGCTTTGTATGCGATTTCTCCGAATAGATTTTATCCTCCAAACGTTGCAAAATATCCGATACATCATTAAACAAAGAGAAATCCTTAAACTGCTTCAACATCGAAACCGTTTCAGTCAAAACATTCATATCCGTTTCCGTCAGCGGAATATCTGTAATCGAAAACTCATCGTCCTCGTATTTATAATACTTTTTATCATAAACGACAATAGGTGCATTATAACCCAGCTTTTCACTCCGCATCAATTGAATATCCATTTGGATTGTGCGTTTACTAATTGGGTTTTCCCGACCTTCATATTCAAACAAAGCTTCAGAACAAGCTTCGATCAAATCCTCCAAAGTCCAGGATCGATATTTATTTTGTAGACATTTGTCTATCGTTTTATATCGTATTAAGGCGTTCTTGTTTTGAGACATATTATCTTGTTTTTGGGCGCAAAGGCATTAAGCCGCGAAGTTTTTTGTTTCTCGCAGATTTTGCAGATTTAGCAGATTTTTTTTTTAATCCTTTTAATCCTTTTAATCTGTGGCCTAAAAACAATTACGACTTAATGTCTTTGCGAGATTAATTATATCAATATTTTTTGGGCGTGTCCCTCCGGGTCGGGCTTTCGGCTTTATCTTTTGTTCCGTTCCACTTCACAAAAGGATATCGCCTCTATCCCTCACGCATTTATGTTATTAAGAAACTTTAGTTTTTATAATATTGAAAAATGATTTTTGATTTCAATTTTCCATTCCAATTTTCCGTAGAGACGCACTGCAGTGCGTCTTTCACAACGTTTATCCATTATCAATGTATTCGCCAGCAAACCCGACAGGTTTTTAAAACCTGTCGGGTTTAACATCGGAAATAATTACGTTAACAATAAAATCTCCTTTTCAATATTCGTTCTCGCTTTCTCTTCAAATAAATCCCTGAATGTTGCCGTTTGAAAAATAAAATCATTCTCCAGAAAATGTTTCAAAGCCTTTGCACGTCCGGGTTTATAAAGAAAATCAGGATAAATACGATATTCCTTTCTGATCTGTTCAAAGTAAATTTGATATTCATCCCAATCTCTGGCGAGAATTTTCAAATCAAAATCAATCAACCAATTAATATCTTCGATTGCATTGTGTTGATGAAGCTGAGTTGCACAGATAGCATCAAAAACTAATTGTTTATCTGGTTTCGCAAACCCGACAGGTTTAATATCGGTAAAAATAGATACAGCATATTCAGCGCTTTTGAGTTCATTGTCTTTTTTACTGCTTACATAAATGTAATCGTGATAAAAGATCGAATACAAAATCTCATTCGGGAATTGAAGCGCATCAAAATACATTTCAAAACTCAAAATCATATCCTTAATATGTGTCAGATTATGATAATGTCTTGATTTTTTAGAATATGCCTTTTCTAAATCAAACCAGTTTTGTTCAATTGTTTCTTGGTTAAAGCCAATATTAGCAAGCAATTCGGTATATTTTTCCTTTAGATTCATATCCTTTTTTACTCAAATATAGAATTCTTTTTTTACTGCGCAAAATAATTGCGCAGTAGTTCTGAAATCTTTGTAATGTCAAAACGAAAGGCCTTGTAGCTTAAAAGGAAAAGCCTACAGAAAAATTACTGGCTGTAGAGTTTGCGGATATTCCGGTTAGACCTGCGCGGACTAATGGGTAGAATTTACAGAAGCACCGAAATCGTTAGGGAAAGTAGGGAAGCGTATTTAGAGCCGCAATGCCCGAGAGGGAATATGAGTTCGAATCTCATCAAGGTCACAAAAAAACAAAGATTTTTTTACTACGCAGAATAATTGCGCATTAGTTTTAAAATCTTTGTTCAGGAAATAAAAACAAACGTTCATAGAAATAAAAAAAAAGAATAAAACAGGTCAAGTTTGAGTTACTTCGAAAACTTTCCACGTACACACTTACACCATTACCTTTTTATTCAATTATTATGAGGCAGTAGCTCAGCGGTTAGAGCAGGTAGTTTTGAAATTATCCTTAAAAGGTCAATCAAAACTTACTTCGTACACTTTTAATGTCCGGGTCGTGGGTTCGAATCCCATCTGCTTCACAATTAATGGTCAATTAAAACTTACTTCAGACAATTGGTAAACTCCGGTTCGAGTCCGGCAAGTTTTAAAATTATCATTAATAAAACGAGGGTCAAAATTAGCTTACTTCCGGGGAAACCTACAAACTTCCAATTTGAATCAGCTAATTCATTACACTCAAATTTAAGGTCAAGTGTTTCTTACTTCAAATCTTTTAGGTAGAATTAGAAACACAATTATCTAAATTTTAAAAATTAAAAAAATGAAAACAAAAGAATTATTAAAAATCAGTTTGCGTCAAAACGCCATTTTCATTCCATCAGAAATGATTGCGAATGACATCAAAAAATTATCAGGAACAACATCGGTTTTAGCAGCTAATGTTTCAAAACTTGGATTTACATTTTCTGAATCATTATTACACGCTTTAAACAATATGAACCCGAATTATAAAATCGAGGTTTTAGAGGTTTTAAGAGAAGTTTTAGGAACAGATAAAAACTGGACACCATTGATAAAAGAATGGAATGTTCCAACAGGAGAATCTGTTTTAGATCATATTATAACGTATTTCGGAAATATTTTTCAAACTAAAAACGGGACAACTTTACAATGCGGACATATTATCCCGGATAATACTTTCCCATTAGAAAGATACAACGGATGTCCGTTTTGCGGAACTCCGTTTGAATTTGGAAAACTGGAAAATATCGGACAAGGAAGCAAATTGAAAGTTCTTGAATTGTGGACAGAAAAAGACTTAAATGATTTCTATATATCATTATTGCAATCTAAAACGGCTTTAGACGCTACGCAGGTAGATAGTTTAAAAACGGCGATGAAATATTTGCCTTTGCCAAAAACAGATGTTGCAATGAAGGAAACGTTAATGCTTGTTATTGATCTTTTGATCGAAAACGGTAAAGAAGATGAGGCATCTCAATTTTTAAAAACGCCAACAGATATCTTACGATACTTGTGGTATAAAAATACAGGAATGCTTCAAATTATTGAGCCAAAAACGATTATTAAAAGAACTTCAAAAAATGCTCAGCATTTCTACAATGTTTTAGATACAAGCGTTCAGGCGAGAATTGCATCTGCAAATGATTTGAAACTTAAATATTCCCGAAAAGAATGTTTGATGGTCGCAAATTGGTTGAATAATATGAATATGGAAGTAGAGGCAATGTGCGAAATCATGCATCCAAAAAGAGGAATGTGGGTTCGTTTTATCCGAGCGCTTCGTTTGGCAGAATACAGCAAAAGAAAAGGATTTGAGAAATTGAACTTTTTAATGGATGTATTCTACAACCAAGTGTATGATGTTTGGCAAAGTAAAGTTGATTCGTTAAGATTAAAATTTGATGCCGATAAAACATTTGCATTATTGAAACAGCGCCCAGGTTTATTTGCACGTTCGTTATTCTCGAATATGCTTTGGTTTGGAGCAGAAGAAACTATTGCCCATTTTGAAGAAATCATCGATAAAGTTCCAGCTCGATTGGTGTTTACATTAAATATGTATGCTCAAAATTATTTTGATAAAAACATGCAAAGAAGTGTGAAACCTTTGGGTGGAACAAACAAACGAATCGAACCAAATGGTTTATTAAAGTTGTACGAAGATTTTCAATTGGAAGCGATGAAAAATCAAATCGAAGAATTGTGTCTTTTGGCTATGAAAAAACGATTTGCAGCTGTTGCTAATACCAACAAAACAATCTATATCGATCCGCAATTGTTTAATATTCCGGTTTCTATAGGAGATCGAAGTGATTCAGTTCAGGATTTGCCGGTCGCTTTAGTGGGAACACGTTTCCCAATTGAAGGAAACGAAGTGCGATTGTTCATGCAATGGGGTAAAGATTTGCCTGCACAACATTTAGATATGGATTTGAGCTGTCATATCGCGTACGAAAACAGTTCAGATATTTGTTCTTTCAGCCGATTAACCACAACAGGTTGTCAGCATAGTGGTGATATCAGAAGTATTCCGAATAAAATTGGAACAGCCGAATATATCAACATCAACATTGATGAATTGGCGAAAGCCAATGCAAAATTTGTGACTTTTACTTGTAATGCGTACAGCAACGGAAGTATTACGCCAAATCTTGTAGTTGGTTGGATGAACAGCAAACACCCGATGAAAATTTCGGAGAGAACTGGTGTAGCGTACGATCCGTCGTGTGTAGATCATCAGGTTCGTGTGACGCAGAATGTTGCGAAAGGTTTGGTTTTTGGAGTTCTTGATGTAGCCAAAAGAGAAATCGTTTGGTTAGAGATGACCTTCGGAGGGCAAGTCGTTAAAGGTTTGGATTTTAAAGGAGTACAGGCGTTGTTATCAAAACTAAACAGCAAATTAAATATTGGTAGTTTGTTACAGCTTAAAGCGGAAGCTCAGGGTTTAACCATTACCGAAAATGAAATTGCAGATGAGGTTTATACAGCGCAATGGGCGATAAATGCTGCGGCAGTTACGCAATTATTAATTGATTAAATTTAAACCACGGATTCTTGATTAGATTCGTGGTTTTTGAACTTTATAAACAAGAGATTATGACAATTAATGACTTAAAATATAAGATTGAAAAGAATTTTAGAAAGATAAAACTTCAAAATGATATTTATGGATTTCAAATTCAGCCAAATACTAAATTTTTAAAAGGTATTAGTAGAAAAGAAATTGATAAGTTGGAAATATTATTTGGGTTTGATTTTCCAAAGATTTATCGTAAAATGCTGTTGGTTATTGGTGGATTTGATATTAAAGAAATTTCAATAGATCCAGACGGAGATGAGATAAAATTTAATGATTGTTTTTATCAATATCCGCGAGATATTGAGGAATCTAAATGGCTGGTTGAGGAAATAAATGAAAACAAGATATATGCAGAATCTGCTCTTTCTGAATCAGGTTTTGATGTTTCTAAGATTGTTGGTTATGTTCCAATTTATAGTCATAGAGCATTAGTAATTTTCGAAAATAAAAATCTTTCACCGGTTATTTCGGCTTGGGGCTCCGATATAATTCTATATGGAAACAATTTAGAGGAATATTTAAAGAAAGAATTTTTGAGATATTAATAAGTATAATGGAATAATCACACAATGATGCAACAACTGTATACCATCATTTAATGCAATTACAAAATGAAAAATATTTTCCCCTATCCCTATTATATTTATGGTTCTGATGATTCTACAGATCAGGATGTTGTTATTATAGTTTCAAAAGAAGATATGCCGGAAACGCAGGAAGACCGAAAAAATAAAGTCTTTTTTCTTTTGAAACAATATAATCTGGAATGGAATTCAACATTAGCGGTTATTGAAAACGGGAAAATTTCGGATACAATTTTTACCAAATCATGGATTGATTCCCTTAATAATGCAGTGCTGGAAACCTATAGTTTACATCAACAGGAATATGATTTATTAATAACCGAAAGACAAATTAGGAATAAAACATTGGCCATTTACAAAGCTGTTCGTACCATTTTGACCATGTTAACACGAACAGAATACCGAACTCAGATTCGTCCAATTATAAAAGGAATCCATGATTTTAATTTAAAATTGGAAGTGCTGAGCAAAATAGATTTTGCTTCGCTTTCAGAATTCAATCAGAAGAATACAACAGATACAGATATTTGGAAAATTATAGCTTTTTATGTTGGACAAAATATTACGCTTATTGAAAATGATATTGAAATATACACCAAGAAGAAGTTTGTAAGTCATTACAATGATTTGGAAGCATTTATCAATAGAAAAACAATTACGGTAGACGATAAAATGATTTTACAGAAACATATAAATCATTGGCTAAAATTGCTTCATGATTTTGGTGAATTTAAATCTGAAAATGGTTTTTTGACTTGTAATGATGAATGTATTGATATGTTAAATGAAAAATTTTAATTGGTTTATTGAAGATGGTTTAATCGTTGTGTTTGTCATTTCGAGGCACGAGAAATCTCCACAAGAAGCTCGACAAAGATTGGGTTTTCGTTGCAGAGTTACTTACGGAGATTTCTCGTGCCTCGAAATGACATAAAATGAAAAAAAATCTTTTTAATCCTTTTAATCTGTGGCTAGAAAACCTTTGCCCCTTTGAACCTTTGCAACTTTGTCCCCTAAAAAAAAATCTACGCAAAATAACTGCGCAGTAACTTTTGAATATTTGTTCAAAGATAAGAACTAATGAATACAACGCTTTTAAAAGAAATGATTTCAAAAAATTACGTGAAGGTAAACAAACATCCTGAACATAATTTATACATTTATAACTATACTCAAAATGCACAATTCGAAAGAATTTGGAATGAGGTTACTTTAGCATGCAGAGGCTTGATTTTAGATGAAAATGAAAATGTGATTGCGAGACCTTTTCCTAAGTTTTTCAATCTGGGCGAAATGGAAAATCAAGTTCTTCCTGATACCACTTTTGAAGTGTATGATAAAATGGATGGTTCATTAGGGATTTTGTATTGGATCGATGAGGTTCCTTTTATGGCGAGCAGAGGTTCTTTTGCAAGCGATCAATCAGATAAAGCAAACGAAATGCTGCACGGAAAATATAGAAATTCATGGTCACTTTTGGATAAAAATAAAACCTATTTGTTTGAAATTATTTATCCTGAAAACCGAATTGTATTAGATTATGGTGTGGCCGAAGAATTGGTTTTACTGGCTATTATTGATACAAAATCCGGTGAAGAATTTCCGCTGGAAGATATTGGTTTTCCTTTGGTTGAAAAATACAACGGAATCAAAGATATTTCGGTTTTAAAAGAAATGGATATTGAAAACAAAGAAGGTTTCATCATTAAATATTCAAATAATTTTAGAGTGAAAATTAAATTTGAAGAGTATCTTCGTTTACACCGAATTATTACTCAGGTTTCTAATTTGAATATTTGGGAATATTTGAAAACCAATCAGCCAATGGAAGAAATTTTGGAACGTGTTCCTGATGAGTTTTTTGATTGGGTAAAAGAAACTAAAAAAGAGTTAGAAACTAAATATGCGGTAATAAAAAATCAAGCCCAAAAAGATTTCAAAGTATTGGAAACTGTCAAAGAAACTGCTTTGTATTTCCAGACTTGTAAACATCCTGGTGTGTTGTTTGCAATGCTGAATAACAAAGATTATTCGGTGATTATCTGGAAAATGATTCGGCCAACATTTGAAAAACCGTTTAATAGAGAAGAAGTATAAAATGAGAAAAGTAATTTTAATGAGAGGGTTGCCGGGAAGTGGAAAATCGACTTTGGCAAAAAAGATAATTGCAGATAATCCTGAAACCTATAAACGAATAAACAGAGATGATTTGCGCGCCATGTTTGATAACGGAATTACATCTCAAAACAACGAAAAGTTTGTTAAGAAAGTTCGTGACTTTTTAATCGTAAAATCTTTAGAAGAAGGAAAAAGCATTGTAATAGACGATACTAATTTATCTGAAACAAATCTTAGACGCGTTTCTCAATTAGTTCAGGAATACAATGCAAAATTCAATGAAAAGGTCGAAGTTGAGGTTATGGAAGTCAATACAGATGTTGCGGTTTGTATAGAAAGAGATGCTTTAAGAGAAAAACCTGTTGGAGAAAAAGTAATTCTAAAAATGCACCGACAATTTTTTAAAGATTCTCCGGAATACGCAATCCAAAACCCAGATTTGCCAAAAGCAATTATCTGTGATCTTGACGGAACTTTGGCTTTAATGAACGGGAGAAACCCTTTTGATGCAAGCAAATGTGACGAAGACGAAATCAATAATCCGGTGGCTAATGTTTTGAGAAATTACAAGAAATTGGGATATGAAATATTGCTGGTTTCAGGAAGAGAAGACCGATACAAAGATCCAACATTACGTTTTCTTGAAAAACATGAAATCGAATACGACGCTTTGATCATGAGAAAAACCAAAGACAACCGAAAAGATTCAATCATAAAAACCGAAATCTATAACGAATCTATCAAAGATAAATATTTTGTCGAATTTGTTTTAGACGACAGAAACCAAGTAGTTGACACCTGGAGAAATGACTTGAAATTACCGTGCTTCCAAGTGTACTACGGAGATTTCTAACTTGAAGGTGCTGAGGTTCTAAGTTGCTGAGGTACTAAGGCAAAAAAACTTTGCGTCTTAACGCCTTAGTGGCAAAAAAAAATAACAAAATACAATATAAAGATTCAACGGGAAAAAAACTTAGAACCTTAGCCTCTCAGAATCTTAGAAACTTAAAAACAATGAATACATACATAGATATCGGAATTAATTTAACCAATAAACAATTCCAAAACGACATAGACGATGTTGTACAAAATGCTTTGGATGCCGATGTATCGCAAATGATACTAACTGGAACAAGCATAAGAAACAGTGAAGAATCAGCTCGACTGGCAAAAGAATATCCGGGAATATTATATTCCACAGCTGGAATTCACCCGCATGATGCGAAGAGTTTTGATGCGCAGAGTATTTCGAAACTGCGAAATTTATTAAAACTGAAACACGTAGTTTCAGTTGGCGAATGCGGACTCGATTTTGATCGTGATTTTTCGCCCAGAAATATTCAGGAAACGTGTTACAAAGCACAATTAGAATTAGCAATCGAAGTTCAGAAACCTTTGTTTTTGCACGAAAGAGCTGCTTTTACAAAGTTTATGAGTATTACAAAAGAGTATTTGCCTCAATTGCCAAAAGCCGTTGTACATTGTTTTACCGGAAGTTTGCAAGAAGCCAAAACCTATCTTGATAACGGATTTTATCTTGGTTTTACCGGAGCAATTTCAGACAGTAAACGTTTTGATCATTTAAAAGAAGTGATTCAGTACGTTCCGCTTGATAGAATAATGATCGAAACCGATGCGCCGTTTATGCTCCCAAAAAATACTCCGAATAGTCTCCTGAAAAAATACCACGAACGCCGTTGCGAACCTGCTTTTCTGCCTTTTGTTGCAGCGACCGTAGCGCAGTTTAAAGGAGTTTCGGGAATTGTAGTTGCTGAGGAAACGACGAGAAATGCCAAGAACTTTTTTGGCATTTAATAACTTAACAAACTTTAACCCAAAGAGACTAATTCTTCTATATAATCTATCTTAAATGTAGTTTAGATTAAGTTATTTATTTTGGGATTTTTACTACAAAAACAGGTATTTATACGCTGTTTTTTCGTTTTAAATAGCTCTAATTTTGAATTTTAATATCAAATAACGGATGTTAATATTAATTGGAGTTTAGAAATGAAAGAACAGAATAAAACCTTATTGCTATTTTCTTTTTTACTAATTACCACATTTTCATTTTCTCAAAATGAAAGATTAATTAT
This sequence comes from uncultured Flavobacterium sp., assembly GCF_963422545.1. Lineage (NCBI taxonomy): Bacteria > Pseudomonadati > Bacteroidota > Flavobacteriia > Flavobacteriales > Flavobacteriaceae > Flavobacterium > uncultured Flavobacterium sp. Next base: position 78,587 of record NZ_OY730238.1, on the reverse strand, counting down.
TGGTAGAACAACCGGTAAGTTGTTTATTAAGAATGATTTAGTGATAAGGACTTTTGGTTTTGCCAATTCGCTTTCAGGACAGGTTACTTTACCGGGATATGATATTGATGTAAAAGAAGGAGATAGTGTGAATATCGATTTCTGGAACATTTCTCAGGGAAATCCAGTCTCTTTATATTGTAAGGAAATTGAATTCACACAACAGAATAAACAAAAGAAAATAATGAATAAAAAAGAACCAGTTCACCACATGGAACATGGTTTTTATTCTTTTCAGGCCAAAAAATCAGGAACCTATCTCTATTATAGTCCGGAAAATTATCCTTTCAATCTTCAGGCTGGTATGTTTGGTGTAATCATCATCCGACCAAAAGAAAAAGATTCTTTAGCTGATAAACCTTCAACTGAAAGACTTTGGTGCAGTAACGAAATAGATACCAAATGGCACACAGATGCTATTATGGGCACTGAATACGACGATTCAAATAAACCGATACTTCTTCCGGATTATAAACCGAATTATTTTCTGATAAATGGTGAAACAATCCTAAGAAACAAAGGTTTGCAATCCCTGCAACATAAAAAAAATGCTGTATTGCTTCGTTTAGTTAATGCGGGATTGTGTATTCATGAAATTATATTTCCATTGGGTACAAAACTTCAATTTATATCAGGAAATGGTAATCATATCAAGGCATTATCGACAGGCTATAATATTGAGATTGATCCTGGAGAATGTCTGGAATTGTATGCTTTTTTAGAAGATACTGCCGAAAAAGCAAAGATTAGATATCAGTTTATAAATCCTCTTACAAAAAAAATATATCATCAGGCCGATATTCCGGTTTTTTATTAAAATCTAAACAAACACCCCATGAAAAAAAATCTCTTTTACCTCATTATTCTGCTTTATTTTTCTATTTCTTCTGCACAGAGTAAACCCACTTTTTCTGTAGTAGGAAATGCAACAAATAAAGAAAGTCTGTTAAAAAATAAACGATTAGACATTTCTAAAATTAAAGTCGAAAACGTATCCAATAAACCCATATATCTGGTTTGGGAAACGGTTTCAAATACTTTTCCAAAAGAATGGGATTGTTCTATGTGTCAGCATGGAGCCTGCCAAATCGGAATTCCAAAAGGTTCTGCTTTCAGTAAGTTAAATGCAGATCAGCAGGGATTTATTGCGATTCATGTCATTCCTGCCAATAAAACAGGAAACGGGATTGTTAAATTTAAAATCTACGATAAAGCAAATCCCGATTATGCTGAAATTTTAACCTTCGAAGTTCAAGTCCTTTAATATCAAAAACAAATCTATTATTAACCTAAAAATAAGCAAAATGAAAAAAATTACCATATTACTATTTATTATTTTGATTACACTTTCTGGCTATGGTCAGAGTGCAGATAATGTAAAATATGTTCGACACAATGTTAATACAGCCGAAGGACAAGCAGATCTTTTGGCAATGAATACAGCCTTTAAAAAAATGCGCGAAATGGGCTGCGAGAATGGCCTTGGTTGGTATTATCAAGGTGCAATACATAATATTCCGGATTCAATTGCCGGAAAAAATGAGCTTTGTGCACAATATCAAACAAGTAAAGATAAATTATGGGCATGGGGCGATTGTACGCATAAAAGAGACTCAGAAAGCGCAAACTTAAATTTTCTTTTATGGCACAGAATGTACATTTGGTATTTAGAAAAAATCGTTAGGGATTTATCCGGAAAACAAGATTTTGCTATACCATATTGGAACTACGGAAGCAAAGAAGTTGTTGATAATATTTTGCCAAAGGAAACAAGAGACAAATCCGGTTCTTTGTATGCGCCAGCCAGATATAGTGTTCTAAACAACGGAAAACCAATTCCTGATAACTACCTTACACAAATTCAGTTAGCACTTGAAGAATTAAGAACAAATCCTTCCTTTACAGGATTGGCGGGATTTAGCAAAAACCTGGAAGGTGCACCTCATGGTTTTATGCACGATCTTATTGGAGGAGCTTTTGCTGATCCAAAGGAAAGCTATTATAATGAAATTTATCAACTAAAAGATTTTTCAGGTTTAATGGCAAATGTTCCTTCGGCAGGTTTTGATCCCGTTTTTTGGTTGCATCACAGCATGATTGACCGTATTTGGGAATCTTGGGATGTTTCGGCTTATGGGCAGCGTCCTACATTAGAACAGTTAAAAGCAAATCCGTGGACATATGAATTTATTGCTCCAAACGGACAGCATATTACCTATACAATGGAGGAAGTATACAAGATAGTTTTTAATTTAGATTATAAATATGACAATTTGCTTTATGGATCTAAAACTCCGGTTTTGGTTTCTAATGAATCAATTTCAAAAAAGAAAGTTTCATTTCAGGATTCAAAAGAGAAAATTATTTGGGAACAAAAAATTGGAAAAACAATCGAAAACACTGGTTTTACTCACAAAGTAACCAGTACATTTTCAAAAAGTACCAATAAAGTTTTTAAAAGCGAAGCCAACTCAAAAATAATATTAAATTTAGATGTAGTCGTTTACAAAGAGCCAAAAGATTTTTACACCGTTTATCTTCGTTATCCGGGAAAAGCAGATCAATATGTGGGAACAATGACTTTCTTTGGAGTTGCTCATGATCACGGAATGGAAGGAAATCATGCAACAGCAGCAGAAACCGGAATAAAACTTAATTTCTCTTATTACATTTCGGATGATTTGGTGGATACAGATAAGAATTTTGAAATTATTATAAAAAAGAGCGGAATTGGAGATGTTAAAGTAACACTTGAAAAAATTAGTGTATCAAAGATAAATTAAGCTAAAGTATAAACTCAAAAACACAAAAGCGCTTTGATATCAAGGCGCTTTTGTTATATATTTAAAACCCAATTTGGAGGAGTTATTTTGATTATATTTATTTAATTTGCCCGAAAAAAACATAATGAAATTTGTACTGCACAGAACCATAATCATAAAGTCATTTATTGCCGCATTAGCCATATTAATAATTAAAAATTTTGTATTTAAAAAACTTTCTCTTTACGGACAGGATTTTCACGATTTGATAGAACTATCTGATATTACGATTATTTTTACAGGAGCATTTTTTGTTTTCGGATTATTATTGGCTGCAACCATGACCGATTTTAAAGAAAGTGAAAAAATCCCGGGCGAAGTCGCCTCTAATCTCGAAGCAATAAAAGATTGGATTTATCTGGCTTTCAGGGCGCCAAGAACAGGAGCTTCTGATTTGTGCAAGGAAGAATTGAACAGCACTTTTTTACGCAAGGAAATGATCGCCATTACCGATGGCATTATTGCATGGATATATTCGAGTGGAAAAGATTCTACCGTTATCTTTCCCTTAATTCGAAAATCAAATGAGATTGCCTATTATTTTGCAGAAAGAGGTGTCGATAAAGAAGCCATAAAAGGCATACAGGAAAATACGAATGCAATGCGAAAACAGCTTACCCGTGCCTATTCGATTTCTAGAAACAATTTCATTAAACCGGCTTATACCTTGCTTCAAAGTATTTTGTTTATTGTGATGTCGCTTTTACTCATTACTAAATTCAAAAGTCCCTCAGCAGATTATTTGGTAACTTCTGCCATTACGTTTTTGTTTTGCTATTTGTATTTATTAATTAGCGGCTTAGACGATCCTTTTGATATTCTTAACGGAGACACCAATGTCGATTTGAAACCTATCGATCGATTCAAACAAAGACTGATTTCAGATTTTTTAGTTTGAAAATCGAACTGCTTTTAATAGATTTTTTTTAGTTAAAAATAGAAGAATATACTAAGTCTGTGAATGACTTTATCGTAGCCTTTAAATCAGGTAGTTTTACTGGGTTTAGAGGCTTTTTGTTTATTTATATTTGAAGGCAAGGAATCTTTTAAGGCTTACGGAAATCCGTAAAGTTGTTAGCAAAAACTAATGCATCTTTGATGAAAGTAATTTTTTAATAAAAAAGTAAGTTTAAATGAAATTTAATCTTCTAAGCGTTAATGAGTTGGAAATGGAAAGAAGAATGAATTAAGTTGGATTGTTTTTAGATTATTTGTAAGATAAAAGTGTTAGTTTTATAAAAAAAAAGTTATGTCTGATTTAGCTAAAGGTTCGGTAGCAGGCTTTATTTTTCAATTTGAAATTGCATTATTGGAGTTATCCCAATTAAATGCTAATGAATCAATTTCAATAGAAAAAGTTGATGATGTAGGTAAAGAAGATGATAAAGGTACATATCTATGTACAATTCAAGCTAAACACAGTATTTGTTTATCAGGTTCAAATTTTGGAACAACTTCGGTTGATTTATGGAAGACAATTAATAATTGGATCGATAAAGTTAAAGCAAAAATTTTAGATGATACAAATGAGTTTATAGCTGTTACGAATCAAAAAACACCAAATAATTCAATTATTAGAGATTTCAATAAATTAAGTTTTGATGATTTATTTCAGAAAATTATTGATTTAAGATCAAGTCAGCAAATTGCTTACGACGAGAAAATTAAATTAGATCCTGCAAAAGGTAAGATTATAAAACAGACTATTTCAAGATTAGAAAAAGTAATATCTCATAAATCCGAATTTAAAGTTATTGTTCAAAAATTTAGATTTAATGAGAAAGTGGATGCAAAAGAAGAGTTTTTAAATAGAACTTTTTTAAATTCGTTAGAATCAGATGATAAAAAAAATGACATATACCAAAAATTTTGTGGTTGGATAACTGAAACTAGTTTTGAAAATTGGAAGCAGAATGAGGAAGCTGTTTTTTCTAAATCACAGTTTGATAAAAAATACGCTTTTATTATAAGTAACCACACATTGATAGAGGGAATTTTTAGGACAAAAAGGCAATTGAATAAGGAAGAAATTATCGATGTTAATCGTGTAAAAAGAAATGAATTATTTATTAAACAAATTGAAGACATAGACAGATTATTTAATGATGAAATAATTAGAGATGCTATCTTAGATTATATAATGTCAGATATTGAGATTGCTTATATAATTACAAATAAAAGCGGTACAATTATGACAAAATCAGATTTTCAAGAATTTCAAGAAAAATGTTTTGAAAAATGGAATGATGTTAAGAAAAAGCATATAAGAAAAGCTTTTAATAAATATTCTGAAGATGAAATTATTGAAATATCGTGTAATATTTATGATGAAATAATGCAACAAATTAAGGTTGATTTTCAAGATTCTTACACTTTTAATGATACCAATAGATATATACAAAATGGTACTTTTTTAAAATTATCAAATGTTCCTAAAATTGGTTGGCATCCTCAATGGGAAATTAAATATAAAAATAATGGATAGAGATTTAAATTTATTTGACATTTTGCAAAATTCAACATTGGGAGTAATTGCCATTCATAGTTTTATATTAGGTTATAATAATGTGGCCAAGCATAAAGAAGATAGAAATAATTATCCAAAAATCGATTATCTTTTTTTTGTATTGCCTATTGTTTATGATTATAAATCACTTAAGTCAATTAAATATAAATTAGATACTTCTATTGAAGAAAATAAAGAACTAACGCTAGGTCTTCAAAATAAAGCTGAAAAAATGTCAAAACAAACACTTGATAGTTTAAATATGGGATTTACTAAACTAATATTTAAATTAAATAAGGAAAGCTATACAATTGAATTAACTGATGATTGTAATAAAGAGATGACTAGCATAATGAAATTTAGTAATGAAACTATTAAAGATATACAATCAATTTCTAAACGACTGGGGAATATTTTTGCTAAAAGGGATGAAAAAAAAATACAGATTGAACTTAATATAAGATTTTAATTAAAATGAAATTAATAATTAAAAATATAATACTTTACCCTGTAAATAAAGATTTAACTCCCAGAATAGTAAAATTTAATGGGAGTAAAATAGATATAATTACAGGTTTTAGTAAAAGAGGTAAATCTTCAATAATTGAAATAATTGATTATTGTTTAGGTAATTCAGATTGTTCAATTCCTATTGGTGAAATTAGGAATTTAGTTGATGTATTTGCTCTAAAAATAGTTATAAATGGTAAAGATATTTTTATTGGAAGAGATAGTCCTGGTAATTCGAGCCAAAGTTCAAAAAAAATGTACTATGTAGAAATTGATAGAAAAGGTGAGTATAGTCAGTTTAATTCTAATGATTGGTTATTAAATAGAGAAGAATATAGTGAGAATACGGATAGTATAAAAAACAAATTAAATTCATTAGGTAAATTTCTTAATATCGAAGAATTAATTGATACTAAAGATGAAGGAATTACTGTTGGATTTAGAGATACAACTGCTTTTCAATTTCAATCACAAAGTATTATTGCAAACGGGAACACAATTTTTTTCAATACTGATGATTTTTTTCATCAAAATAGATTGAAAAAATTATTCCCTTTAGTATTAGGATATAAATCTTATGATATGTTGTTGATTGAGGAGGAAATCAAAAATTTAGAAAAAGATTGGTCAAAAATTTCAGGCAAAGTTGAAAATTTAAAAGAGAAATATCAGGATTGGCAATCCAATATATATGAATATTATAGTGAAGCAGTTAGATTAGGATTATCAAATAATGATATAAATATCACTTCATCTACGGTAGATTTGATAAAACTTGAATTAGAGAAAATCTTATTAGATGTTAAGCAAAATATTTTATTTAAGACAGGCAACAGTATTAGGTTTTCCGAAAAATTAGAAGAGTTAGAAGTAGGGAGAACTTTATTATTTAGAGAACTTCAAACAAAAAAAATGGAGCTAAGCAAAATTTTAAAGTTTGAGAATACAAAAAAAGAATATGTTGAGAATGTTTATTCTCAAATTTCTGAAAGACTGAAACCTATTGATTGGTTTCTAAATAGAAAAGGAATAGAATTTTGTCCTTTTTGTGAATCAAAATCAGACAATGTGCTTGTTGAACTGCAGAAATTAAAAATAGTTAAAGAAGAAAACTCTAAATTAAATGATATAGATTTTTCAACAGATTTTTCATTTGAAAAAGAAAAAAGTGTTTTGAAAAAAGCTATAAAAATGCAGGAATCCACTATTAATCAATTTGATAATAATATTGATATTTTACTTAAGGATACTAAAGAAGAGCAATTTGCTTATCAAAAAATTTATGAATTTGTTGGCAAGGTATCCACTTTTCTCAATAATCTCCCTAATGAAAATAATGAACTAATTAATCAATTAGATGAAATTGAAAAGAATCTAATTGGTAAAAGAAAAGACCTAGCAGATTTGAAGCAAAAATTTGATAAAGATCATATTTTAAATAAGGTTTCTAAATCTATAAAGACGTATATAGATCTATTGCCAATTGAACATAAACAGTATTGTAATGTTTTAATTGATCCTGAAAAATATTTAGGTATTAAAATTCAAGATGAGAAAAATAAAACAATTACTTTTTTGAATAAAATTGGAAGTGGATCAAATTATATGTGCTATCATTTAGCTACTCTTTTAGGTTTACATGAATATTTTTATAAACTTAAAGAAACAAGCACTACAAATTATGTTCCTTCTTTTTTAGTTTTAGACCAACCAAGTCAAGTTTATTATCCGGATATTCTAGAAGAGAAAGTTGTAAAAAAACAAAAATTAGAAAGTAAAGAATCTGAAGATTTGGAAAATACTAAAAAAATATTTGAAGTATGTGCTAAATTTATGGAGAGAACTAATAATGAAATTCAAATAATTATATTGGAACATGCTCCAGTAAGTACATGGAAAGGAATTGATTTAAAACATATCAATTTAGTTGAGGAGTGGAGAGGTAAAGAAGAGGATGGTTATTATAGTGATGATTATAATGCTTTAATTCAGAAAGAATGGTTAATTAGCGAATGATTACTCAAACTCTAAAAACTTTAAACTTCACAACCACAATTCTAATAAAAAACAAAAAAAATGCGCAAATCACTTTGCGCATTTTATATATAAGAAATTCTCTTATCAAGAATATTATTTCAATTTCATCAATTTTTCTAAATATTCGACTTTCTCTTTTTCAGCCTGAACCAAACGTTCGTAAAGCTCAACAACTTTATCAAGAGGATTAAAAGTACAATTATTATTAGGACCATTTATTTGACCTTGATTAGTACTATTATCGTAAAAGGTATTAAAATAACTAAAAACAGATTCTTCCGAAAAGTTTTCAATAGCTTCAACCGTAACGCCAAGTGCTTTTGCAATTTCTACAAGTTTTTTGGGATCAATAGTTTCACTTGATTCAATTACGGAAATAGCTCTCTGACTTGTTCCAATAGCTTCTGCAAGTATTTCTTGTTTCATACCACGAAGCTCTCTGATTCGGCCGATATTTCTGCCAATGTGTTTTGGTTTAGTTTCTGTGCTCATAATTCAAAGGTATTTAAAAAAATTAAAAAAAAATGTAATCTGTAAAAAACACTATTGATTTGATAAAATACTGTTTTTGGCATTTTTAGCTAAGCTCCTGTAAGGGGTACTTGTTCTATTAGTTTTCCGTTTTCGTCCCATTGTGTAAATGTATTTTTTATTCTGTCCCGAATAAGATTAACTTTTCCATTTTCATGATAACCTTTATAATAAATTTCTTCCCCATTTTCTACTTCACTTTCATATTTTAGATTTCCATTACCATAATACGCATAAAATTTTCCATTCGGAATTCCATTTACAACATTTTCAAAGTATGAAATTTTTCCATTGTTGAAATAGCAAATGATTTTTCCATTATATCTTAAATTGTCTTTAAAAAGAGTCTTGTTTTTATAAAGTCCTGAAAAAACCAAATCTCCATTTTCGCTAAAATATTCTACGTAATATTCACCTTTTATTTTTTGTGTGTATTTTTCCATGAAGTTACCATTAAAGTAATGATAACTTTGTGATACATTTTTTATGAATTTAAATTTTGGTTTTCCATTTAGCCAATAATCAGTTGATTCTTCTTTGTCATTATCATACTCGTGTTCAAGGCTTCCGTTTTCTCGGTAACTTATGTTTTTTCCAATTTGTCTCCCATGATTATCATATTCGCGAACAGATTTAGGTTTTCCATTTTCGTACCAATCAACAATTTTATCATAAATTTGATTCTTATTTTTAATATTGGAAATTGATTTCTTTTTTCCCGATTCGTAAAACCCAACGATAATATAATCTGATTTTTCTTTGTAAAACCGTAAAGTTTTTATTTTTTTACTTTCATAAAAAAATGTGTCGATCACATTATAATTTTCTTTATTAATTCCTATTGCATTTAATTCATTTTCAATTATTGTTTTTTTCTTACAGCAAGAAAATAGCAAGCAAATTGATACTGATAATAAAATATTTTTTTTCAATTTTCTCTTTGTTTAATTAGGTTCATGTATAACTAAAGTTAAGTCTCCTGACTAATGGCGTATTTTCAACAACTCTATATTAGTACTAAAAAAAAGGTGCTATTTTTCATTATTTAATCTTTGAAGTGATCTAATTTTTTTTGAAATTCTCTATTTTTATATTCCATTTCTTTCTCTGCTTCTATGCGATTACGTGAATTAATTCTATCAATATCATCTTTTTGAGAAGGGGCTACAAGTGTATCTTTTATTTTTTTTTCGTGAACTCCTGAAAGATTTCCTCCAAAAATGTCGGTAGCTCTATAATTATACAATGACATTAAAATCATTTCCGGATCTGATGAAATTGTATTTTTTGAAACTGGTGGTTGCATATTAGGAGTTCCATATTTTAATCTGAGTTCAAACTCTAAAAGCCACGGATACATCATTGATAAATTTGCAAATAATTTTCCCAATAGATAACCTAAATCAATACAGGTATTAAAGTCATGTCCTGGAGTATTAATAGATCCGGAACCTCTGTCGTTTTCTAAATTTCCACTTCCAGCAATTGGGTCTGTACCAAATCCAAAAACTCTAATGCCATCGCTTTGAACTAATGTACCAATTAAATTTTTAACTACAACTTCACTTAATTGCGTGGCTTTTGTCCAACTGCCGTCACTGTTTCCTCGATAAATTGTATTGTCTTTACTTTCAAAATAAAGTTCTCCTTCAATAGCTATTTTGTTTGGACCATCACCAAAGAAATTATCATGAATAGAAAAGAGAATATCATGACGATCATTATTTTTTCTGGCTTCCAGCATTTCTCCAATAGCATCTTTTCTTTCCCATATATCATTATCAAATGGACTTCTATTCTTGCTTTTCCCGAATCTATCTCTAAACATAATAAAAATTGTTGGTTTATACTAATTTGGTACTATTTTAAAATAAAATATTTCTTACTTTTATTGTGATTTAAATAAAATAAATATAGTAAAAATATTACAAATAATATAATGAACAATTTTTATATATAAAACTTTTTCAAATAATAAGAAAAAATCTAAAATTGATTGGCTATAAAACAAGTCTTAACTTTAATAAAACAAAAAAAATGCGCAAATCACTTTGCGCATTTTATATATAAGAAATTCTCTTATCAAGAATATTATTTCCCTTTCATCAATTTTTCTAAATATTCGACTTTATCTTTTTCAGCCTGAACCAAACGTTTGTAAAGCTCAACAACTTTATCAAGAGGATTGAAATGTAATTAGATTCACATGTAGTACTATTTCGTAAAAAGTATAAAAAAAAACTTCTAAGAAATCATCATTTTCACAGCCAAAATATGCTTGCAGATTCCTCTTTTGCCTTGATATGCCGTAAACCAATCGCAGGTGCATCTTTGCGAAGCGTTGTCGATAATTACTTTGTGTAAAACGCCTGAACCTTTTACTTTGGCTTCGATATAATTGGCTTTTCGTTCGGCGATTTCGATGTCTTCGTTATCGATTAGTTTTTTTGCATTTTTTAACCTCGGATTCAGAGATAAAATGCGTTCGGTTTTAAAAGGAAGTCGGCGGTAGAAATGTGCTTTTTCACTTAAATCATAACCTAATAATCCCATCGATGATAAGTTAGAAGTCAGATTGTCCATGGTTCCAAAATCAATATCATTTTCTATAGAAAGCATCGTTGGATCAAACATTTCATTAGATTTCAGCAAACTGTTTAATCCGTAAACCCATTCCATTGGCAGGTTTTCGGTCATGGTTTCCAATACATTTCCTTCGCCCGAAAAGCCTCGGTAAGAATCAGGAGAAAAAGCCATTAACAATTGCATTTTCCCAAACTCGGCCACAACAGCACAAGTTTGTTTATCTGACGATTCGTAAATGAAAATTTTATCTACAATTGCCAAAATTCCTTCTAATAATCGTAATCGTTGTACACCGCCAATTCTAACGCTATCTGCCGTCGCTAAGGTCGAGAACATAAATTTTCCGGCTCTTTTGGTAATAAAAAAATCACCTTTTACATTTTCTTTTGGCAGACTTTGAAACAATTGAATAGTTTGGATTTTGTTTACTTCAAATTTTAAATCCATATCGGCCAGGTAAAGCTGTACGCTTGTTAAACCTTTAATCCAGCGCATAGGCAAGGTTACTTTTTTCTCGGTAACTTTTGCTTTGCTTGTAATAACCTGAACATCCTGCTGACCAACTGCAAGTGTTACTTTTTCGTTTTTCTGAATCGCGTTTAATGCATTTAGCATCGGGTCATTAAAATCGACATTCGTAGTTCCGTTAGCGATAAATTCGCCATCTACAGCTTCGGGTTTCATGTCCAGTCGTACATAAACGCCGTTGCAGGATGAAAAACCTTCAAAACGAAGTCTTTCAGATCCTGCCGAAACAATAGGATCACGAAGACTTGGCGGAATTGGTCCAAAACTCGAACGAACCACTTTGGCAATTGTGCTCCAGCATTTTGCCGTAACGTACGGATCAGTTAAACTTCCCCAGAAAAAACAAGGGATATTATTAACTTCTTCAATTTCAGTTTGATGTGCAAGAACCAGATTGTTGATTCCTTTGGTTTTGCTATAGGTTGAAATTCCTTTATAATTATATTCCAGATCTGTCATTTTTGTTATTTTAAAATTTGCTTAATCAATGATTTAAGCGCTGTATTGTCTTTCCATTGTTCAAAGAAAACAATTGCTTTTGCTGAAGGTTTTTGATTTGTTTTCGTTAAAATATCAATATAATTTTCTACTATTTTTTTGAAATTCGTTGGCAGTTTTTCCTTTAAAACCAGATTTTCAAAAAAGGAATTAAATAGTTGACACAAGGCACTGTTATGTAAAGGCGAAATATCTTTCAGCGCTGCTAATGCATCAGAAAAACGTAAAAAGACGCCATATTTTTCAGAAGCCAGAAGTGCAGCTTTTTGAGCAAAAAAGGCAATATCAACAGTTTGTTTTTCGATTAAATTAATTAAAACCTCAGAAGCCAGTAAGCGTAAATCTTTTTTCTCCTGAAAGAAACAAGCAGCGAATACAAGGAACGTAGTTTCTGAAAATCTAAATTCCGGTTTGTTTATTATATCCAGAAAACCTTTTAATTCCGGTTTCGAACCGTCGCCGGTTGCACAATTCTGCAATAAGGTCAAAGCTAGAGCATCTGAATTTTGCGGCGTTAAACTGTGCCAGTAATACGTATTCCCTGCATAGTTTAACATATATTCCCATCTGTTGCCACGATTGTAAATATCCTGACTGTACAATAAATAGTTCGGAATTTTGGTATAATGAGGCAGGTCAAATTTTAATTCGTACCAGGATGGCGTTCGCTCTTTTTCCTTAGTTTGATAATTGGTCCACTCGTTCCATTCCTCTTTAAATTTTATTTCAGGTACAAATGGCGAAACCACAAACGGAACTCCTTTTAAATATGTGTTTTCAAATTCAGAAAAAGTATCGTTTGGATAAAAAGTTCTGGCCGCAACCGCCCACAAAGATAAATTTCCGGTTTCTTTGGTCGTTTTACCCATTGTTGCCAGAAGTTTAGAAAACAAAGAAGTCGAATCTAAATTGAGTTTTTCATCTACACCCAGACAGAACGATAAAAGTTGTTTTGTTTCGCCTTCAACCTGATTTAATAACAAAATTGCTTCTTCGGTATTTTCTCTTGGCATACGTGCAATGGCAATTGCTAAATCGACAGAATCAATTTCTTCCTTGTTTTTTTGATATTCGATTACTCTTTCTAACAAAACCTTTGGCGCGACCCAATACGGTTTATGGCTCGGGAAAGAGAGTAGTGGCAAAGTAGAATTTGATTCGATTTTTTGCTGTACTTTTTCTAAAAGTGATTTAATTAATGTAAGCGTATTTATTTTTGAATAATGCTTGTAATTGCTGTCAAATTTGCCGTTTATATTCTGAATTTTCTGTTGCAAAAACGACTTCATGAAATTTTTATGAACCGCTTCAAAATAATGTTTTTGAAGTTGTTTTTCGTAAGGCTGTAATTGTGCCGAATAATCTGCCGGGAATAAATCTCGTTGCTGAATATAAACATTCATCAATATTTCGGTATCCAGCGTTTCCTCAGAGCCAATAAAATTCCCAAACTGAAACACAATATCATTCCAGTCGTTTGGCAGCTGTACTTCTTCTGTTAGTGATAATACTTTTTTAGGTTCAAAGTGATATTCTTCTAAAGAAGCATTATCGACATTTAAAGTTTCTTCATCTAAAAATTGACTTAATCCTGATTTTATATTTCCCTGCATCAAAGTCACATAAGAACTAAGTTTTTCTTTAAGAACTTTATCTTTTGCTGATCCAATTTTCGAAATAATTTTAGAGGTACGCTCTTGTAAAGCTAAATCTGAAATTACATAAACATCAGCAATAATCGATGCAACGGTATTGTTTAACTTCGGATTTGCTTTAGCCAGTTTTTCCAGAATTGGTAAAACACTTTTTATTGCTGCTTTGCAGTCGTTTCGCATCATAAGCGGTTCCAGCCATTCAAGAAACGATTTGGTTTTAAATTTTGGATGTTCGTACATTTTTTTCACCAGCTCTACACCATAACTGGTAATAGGAGGATAGGCGTTATGAAAAAAGCTGAATATATTTTCCTGATAAATAATAAGTTCGTCTGCCGTAACATTAAACTCGTCTAACCTTTTTCTAAAAAAAGATTTCAGGTTATTGTTCCATTCTTTAGTTTGAATCTGGATGGCATTTTCGACAAAGAAAGCGCGATCCATTTTTTTATCTTCTAATAATGATTTGTAAATAACGCTCCAAGTCTGGAATTCGTCGTGTTTTTGTTTGTCATTATCTCTGAAGAAATTATTATGAAGTGTCGTTTCATAATTAAACAACTCCGGAATATCTCTTTGATAAGCCATTTTATCTTCTAAAACTTTCGAAATAAAAACTCTGGCTTTCATTTTAGTACGCCATTCGTTTGTATCGGCCAGACATAAAGCATACAATTCCGGATTGAATTGTATTAGTTCTGATTCTTCTAATTGTCTAAGGATTTGATAATTAAAACTCCTCCAGTCTTGTCTTTTTATTTTTTCGAGAATAAAAGTTTCAAGCCAGTTTGGTTTTGCCCACAATAAAGTTTCCAGTACATATGGTTTCTGATCGGTTTCGTCAAGTAATTGAAGCGCTTCATCCCACGAATTAATATCGGTTTTGTCAAACAATGCGATTGCGCTCAGTGTAATAATTTCGCTTTGAGTACGGTCGCCACGCGTTCCCCAGCCGTAATCGTGTTTGTTTTTTTTTACATAACCGGGATCTTTTGTCAAATCAGTATACGTCATCCAGTAACGTTTACATTTTTTAATGTGCTTTTTTAAGGCTTCAATATTACCTTTTGCTTTTTCTTTAAGGAGAGGTAATAGTAAATTAATATTTTTAGATTTTACAATAGCGTCGTATTCTTCTAAAACTTCATCTGAACTTTTGCTTTTAGCAGAATTAGGTTTAGAAATAAAATCGACTTCTCCGGTTTCAGAATATCCTTTTTTTATTTTTTCGGCTAGTATTTTTTCTGCCATTTTCAAACATTCTTCATTTGTGGCAAAGCTTTTTGTTTGAGAAGTTCCAGAAGTTCCGTTTTTTCCGTAAGTCACAGTATAATTTAATTCAGTAACTTCGATATCCCAGAATTTATCGGAGTTCCCATCAATGTATTTAAGATTTTTTTTCATTATATGGTAAAAGAAAGGTTTATATCATTGTATTTATTTTCTCTCAAAAATAGAATTAATAAATATATTTACCATATTCCGGAGGTAAAGTTTTGCGTTAAATGTCTATTAAATAAAGTAACTTTTTGATTAAAAAATACATACTCTGCGATTCCGATAGCTATCGGAACCCAACTTCGTAACGACAATAATAGAATAAGCAAATTAAAAGTAAACTTGAACACATTTTACCAAGGGAAGAAATAACTTTAATTCAAATTAGGACGTCGTTACATTATTAACTGACTTTGGTGAGTTTAAATCAGATTCCTTAGTTTTTATAAACTTCAAATAAATAAAATATTCAATAAACGGAATCAACAAAAACAACAGAAAAAAGAATAACTCATGTTTGAGGATTTCTTTAAAAATATAATCTAATACGGATTGCAGTTTACGTTCCATTTCAGATTGTATCGAAAGTTCAATTCGTTGAGGTTCTATTTGATCTAGTTTTTGTAAAAGCGATTTGAATTCAGTGTAATCAATGTTTTTTACGTTTTTCATATCGGCTTTATCATCAACCACTTTCATGAAACCATATACGCACGCACTATAAACTTCAGATTCATATTTTTTGAGTAAATACGAAGTCGACGAATTCTTGAAGTTGTCTACAGAAGCGAAGCCACTGTTATTTTGTTTGATATAAGTTCCTAATGCTTCGGTCATAGATTTACTCACATCTTCAGAAGAATTGGATAGCGTTTGAAGCGTATGTAAAAAATCTTTTTTCTCTTTTTCAGATGAAAATGTAGTGCCTATAGTTTTAGAATAAATGTTAGCCGCTATGTTTTTGTTTTCTGATTTCAAAATAGAATGTCCTCCGTAAAAAATGCCAATCATAGCCGAGAAATACAGAAATACAATCATGAAATACGGAATCCACAATTTGGCTAACCAGTTGTAATATTTTTTGTCTCGAAAGAAAATATTTTTTCGGTACAAGAATATATTGAAAACGATTCCGAGAATAAGTCCCAGAATAATAAATAAAACGACCCAGAAAATAAACCAACCAATATTGGGTAAAATAAATTGTTTTGAAAATTCCCAAATTTCTGACCAATCAATACTGTCGATATATTCTTTCATATTTAGATTTGTGTGAGATAAAAATAATCAAAACTTTCATTCAAATTAAAGTATGATGAAAATTTTTGTTAACTAAATTTTAACAAAGCTATTTTAGTTAAAAAAAATAAATTACATTTGCTCTTGAAATAAAAACAAAGAATACATATGATACTTTTAGTAAGCCAAAGTTTTGAACATTTAGCCGGATTTTCGTCAGCTGAAGTGTCAGGATGCAATATGTATTTTTATGAAATTGAAATGTAAATTTTAGAGTTTAAATTCAACATAAAAATTATAAAAGCATCCTGATTTCGGGATGCTTTTTTTGTTTTAAGGCACTTTGACTTCGCTCAGTGTGACAGAAAATAATAGGAAATGACAGAAAAGTAATATTTAACTAAAAATAATTAAAAAAATAATTGACCAAATGTTTCATGACTAAACTAAATAGCGAAATATAATCTTGGAAAGTAATCTGATTGAGAAACAGTCATTTGATATAAAAAGAAATCTGCACTAGTATGCGGACAGGAATTTCTTTGTTTTAATTTTTATTGTAACTAATTGATAGTCAGAAAAATAATCTTAAAAAGTATTTGGATAATTGAATTTTTCGACTTTATCTTTGCCAAACAAATGTGAATATAGAATTTTAAACAACAGTAATGATTTCAAAATATAATACAACATATAAAATGGATTTTAATACTAACATATATAACCCAAAAGGGCTGGACGCCAGTTCGGGTAGTGAATGGATTTACACATCGGTGCATCAATATAAGCAATAGGATAATTATATCGTATTTGTTATGAAGCACCTTTAATTGGGTGCTTTTTTTATGTCAAAAAATAAAGAATTACATATGGAAAAGATAAGCATATCTGCTAAAGATCAAAATTTTTTAGCAAGAGTAATAGATAAAATAAATGCAAAATATGCAGGGTTAATAAGCGGAGAAGAAATTTCTGGCAGAAAATTTGATTTTAGGTTTTCGGCCATTATTAATGGAGGATTATACAAAAGATTCTACGTCCAGAAAGAATATACAATTCCTGCCAATGAGAGTTCGTGTCAAGAAGCAGATTTAAAAAATATAATTAATAAAACATACGAATTATACGGAACTAAAATACAGGTAAAACCTAATTCTCAGAATTATTGCGTTTTTCTGAGGTTCCCAGGAATTCCTAAAAAAATATACGATGAGCAATATATTAAAAGAATACAAAAAAGCGATTAAAATTAAATATGAGATAGAAAAAAAAGGAGAATACTTTGATTATTTGTACAGTCCTTCTCGTGGAAAGTTGCGTGATTTGTGCTGGTTAATTTTCGAGAATAACCCAACTAAGGACGACTTAAATGTTTTCAGTAATTTATTGAGTTTAGAGTTTGATCATACTAAAAAGAATAAGTTTAAGGAGAAAAAAGATAAGTTCAGACCTATTGAAACCTTTTTTAAAGGAGAAACAGATCCATCAAATATTGATGCGATAAATCTGGCTGCAGTTATGGTTGATTTTCACCCGCGTCCTTTTAAAAAGTTTCATGAAGAGTATACAGCTGGGCCAGCAAAGAAAATTGTTGAAATAAAGAAAGAAGTCACTAAAAAAGAGAAATTAATTGAAAGTAAAAAGTCAAAAGCAGTTACCAAAAAAGGAAACCTTTTTCTAAATTTTGCAGCTGCCATTTCTAAAAAAATAGATGAGAAGATACATCCCGGAAAGATAATTACGATTTCAGGTAGTTGAAGTGTCATTTGTCAATTAAAGGAAATCTTCGTGAAATAAAAACTTCTTAAAAAGAATTATAAATTATTAAAAAATTAAAAAAATGAAAACTACAGATAAAATTATTATTATCGATTTAGAAGCCACATGTTGGCAAAGTACTGTTCCGCAAGGTCAGGAGAATGAAATTATTGAAATTGGTTTGGCAGTTCTGGATTCAGAAACTGGTGCTATAACTCAGAATCAAGGTATTTTGATAAAACCGCAACGCTCAAGTGTGAGTCCGTTTTGTACGGAGTTAACCACTATTACCCAAGATTTACTGGATAAAAATGGAGTGAGTTTTGAGGAAGCGATTGAAAAATTAGTTGGTGAATATAGGCCTGATTTATATACCTGGGCTAGTTACGGTCAATACGATCTGAATATGCTTCAAAAGCAATGTAAATCATTCGGAATTCCTTATCCAATGGGCAATGAACACATTAATGTAAAAGTCTCGTTTGGAGATAAATTTGGTTTGGTAAGACCAACCGGAATGAACGGAGCTTTGCATTTTTTGGATATTCCGCTGGAAGGAACGCACCATCGAGGAATTGATGACGCAAAGAATATCGCCAAAATTTTGCATTGGTGTTTACAAAACTAAAAAGGCTGTCTATGTTAGACAGCCTTTTCATTTGATGCTAGTGTAGATTTTTAAAATGTTTCTTTATAAACTACTTCACTAGTTTTATAAAAGCTTTTTCTTTATTTAGTTTGCTTGAAATTAGCATCTTAAAATTTATGGGCTGATTGGTTTTGTTAAGTGTGAATAAATAATAATGTTTGTATTTATAAGAAAATCTAGAGGGTTCAGAAACTTGAGAGACGACAAATAAATATTTACTATTATTATAAGCAACATTATAAAAATCCATTCCTTGTTGATCTAATAACTCATCAATTTCAAATAATTTCTTATTTATTTTAAATGAATCATGATAATTATAATAATCTGCCTGATTTCTAATATGTTCAATACCAAAAGAACAATTAATACAGCCATATATTAGCAAATTTGGAGCATCATCAGGTGTATATAACCTAAAATTGGTTTTAGGAATATTTTTAAAAATGAGGTTTTCTTTATTTTGAGAAAATGAAAATACAAATTGTAACACACAAATGATTGTCCAAATAACTGTTATATATTTTTTATACTTATTGTCCATTGCTTCCCGTTGCTATTTTAAATTTTTCTGAAACTTTCATAAAAGTTGTACCTGATAAATTTCCCTTTGAGTTTTTACCACTATAAGCGGCTGTACTTTCCCATTTATAATCCCATTTTCCTCTTAAAGTAGGAGCTTTTCCATTTTTATATGTAATATAGTGCTCTCCAGGTACAACATTATCTCCTAATTTAAATAAATCATGATCGCAATCTGTAAAAATTAATCCTTCATTCCATTTCTCAAATTTACTTCCTATATCGTTACCTGCCCAATACGTGCCTTTATTTGAATAATCTCTGCCTCCATTTAGAGCATTAATTGCTCCCGCAATTGCCGTTTGCATAAAACTATTATTTCTCTTTTGATCAATAGCTTTTTTGAATTTATCAAACATAACATTGCCATCAGTTGCAGCATAGGCTAAAGATTTTTTACTTCCTAACTTTCTATAATTTACCATTGCATTAGCAATAGCATAAACTTCATTTTTAATTTCAACACCATTACCAACAGAACTCTCAGCATAAGCTATTCCAGCAAATTGTATAAAATCATTGTGAGTGATATTCACATCATTATCTTTCAGTAATTTGGGATTATTATATGTTGTAAAATCTTCACCATTTTTATTTTTTTGAGTAGATTTTCCATCACAAATATATACATCATATGTACTTCCTTCATAGTCAGGCTCATTTATCTTACCTTCAAAAGTTCCATCTTTATTATAAAAATGACCATTTATATACACAATACGCTCTTCTTCTTCTTCTTTAGGAATATAATAAGACTCTGAATGAGGAATCCAAGATACTTGCCAGTGTTTTATCAAATCGTGGGTGGTACCATAATTTTGGATTGCAGGTGAAATAGTTAAAAAGGTTCGCATATTTTCAGTTCCATAAGCATAAAATGTTTCTGAAAATTCTACTATAAAGGCATCATTAAATTTATACTTTCTTATCGGGATATCTTCTTCTCCTTTACTATAAAAGTGAATTTCTCCCTTTTCCATTCTTTCGGTTTCGTTCTCTACAATTTTGGTCATATTGTGCCAAAAAATATCATCGCCTTCTTGCGACACAAAACATAAAGTAATAAGTCCTCCTTCAATATCGCTGGTTGGGAATCCGTAGGTTGATGTATATCTGTAGTAATTGGTATCTATCCAAAGTAATTCCCGTTCTTCTCCTAAAATAAATAGTTTGGCTGATATCATATTCTATTTTTATATTATCACATTACGATAAATATAAATGAAGAATAGTTCGCAATAAGTCTAAAACAGTCATTTAAATATTAAGATAAGACATATTTTAAAAAGCAAGATTATTAAATAATTACTTTGAACATAGTTTTTTGGTTTTTAATGCTCCGAGAAGACATATTAGTGTTATAATTTTCTAATAGAATTGTTCACAAAACTAAAAAAGGCTGTCTATGTAGACAGCCTTTTTCGTGGTTATAATTATTTTGATTTATTAATTTTGACCATAAATTTTAACGTAAAGATCTTTGTAGATTTCTTTGATGATTTTACGTTTCAATTTTAAAGTAGGAGTCAATTGTCCGCCATCGATAGACCAAACTTCCGGAGTTAACTCAAAACGTTTGATTTTTTCCCAGTGTCCAAATTTCTCGTTGATTCCTTCAACTTCTTCGTCAATTCGTTTAATTACATCTTTATTTGATGCAATTTCGGCATTAGAACCTCCTATAGTTATTTTATGAATTTTTGCCCATTCTTTTACAAACTCGAAGTTTGGCTGAATAAAAGCTGCCGGCATTTTTTCGCCTTCACCAATTACCATGATTTGCTCGATAAAACGAGATTGTTTCATCGCATTTTCAATCAATTGAGGTGCAATATATTTTCCGCCTGAAGTCTTGAACATTTCTTTTTTACGATCTGTAATTTTCAAGAAACCTTCACTGTCAATTTCACCAATATCCCCAGTATGGAAATATCCGTTTTGTAATGCTTCAGCTGTTTTTTCATCATCTTTGTAGTAACCCAACATTACGTTTGGTCCTTTGCAAAGGATTTCTCCGTCTTCGGCGATTTTAACTTCAACGTTGCGAATTACTCTTCCAACAGTTCCAATTTTAAAACCTTTTTCTCTTTGATCGTTTACGGCAATTACTGGAGAAGTTTCAGATAAACCATAACCTTCCATAACCGGAATTTCGGCAGCAGCAAAAACTCTTGTTAAACGTGGCTGTAATGCAGCACTTCCGGAAACCATTAAATCTAGGTTTCCTCCCAAACCTTCTTTCCATTTACTGAAAATAAGTTTTCGGGCAATTTTCAATTGAAACTCATACCAAGCACCATTGGCTCCGTATGGTTCGTATTTTAAACCTAAATCAATCGCCCAGAAAAATAGTTTTTTCTTGATACCGGTTAATTCAGATCCTTTTGCATAAATTTTATCGTATACTTTCTCTAAAAGCCTTGGTACAGCTGTAATTACAGTTGGTCGAACTTCTTTTAGGTTATCACTAATCTTATCGATTGATTCTCCAAAATAAACAGAAACACCATAATATTGATAGATATACAAAATCATTCTTTCAAAAATGTGGCAAATTGGCAAGAAGCTCAAAGAAGTGCTTTTTCCCGGATCAAACGGAATTCTTGGTGCGCTGTCTAAAACATTCGAAACAATATTTTTGTGCGAAAGCATTACACCTTTAGGTTTTCCTGTAGTTCCTGATGTATAAATAATAGTAGCTAAATCATCAGTATGGATACTATCTTTTCTGGAATCAACTTCGCTTTGATTGCTTTCGTCTTCGCCCAATAATAATAAATCAGTCCAGTTTTTACAACCGGCAATTTCATTAAACGAATAAACCTCTTTTAAAGTAGGTACATTAGCTCTAATGGCTTGTACTTTTTGATACACTTCGTCATCAGAAACAAAACAGTAAATACTGCCGCTATGGTTTAATATGTATTCGTAATCTTCTTCAGAAATTGTTGGATAAATTGGAACGTTTTGCGCTCCGGTTTGCAGAATACCAATATCCATGATATTCCATTCTGTACGATTATTAGAAGTGATTAATGCAATTTTGTCATCTTTTTGAACGCCCATGCGCAGTAATGCTCTTGAAACAGCATTTGCTTTTGCAATATATTCCTGGCTAGATGTTTTTTCCCAGACTCCGTTTTTTTTAGTTGCAAGAGCAACCGGAAGGTTATAAGTTTCTTGTTGATAATAGGGAAAATCAAAAAGGCGTGTGATTGAAACCATGTTTAATATATTGAATTTTATCGCAAATTAAATAAAAAATAGGTATAATTTTTAATTTTGTGAAATTTTATGGCAAAAATTATAGGTACTCTTAAAAATCAACGAAAACGTTTTCTTTTTTTTAGTAAAATTTAGAAAAAAACGAGAAATGTTTAATTTGGGCTATTAGTTTATACTAAACTATTGAACATCGTAATCAACATATTCTTTTACTCTTTCTCCCATCAGAAACATTTTTTTCTTGGTAAAATGAATAGAAAATTGAGAATAATTCCAGGCATCACTATCATTGGTTCTGTACCAAAATGTATACGTTGCACTATTAAAACCTTCTTTAAAAATCGGAATACCTTCGTCAGTACATTCGATTCCCCAATTGATCTTTTTTTTACTTAAGTCAATATCCTGAATAACTCCTGTACCATCCGGATTCAATACCGTACTCGGTTCTTTTTGTCCTGAAATTAAAAAAGTTCCCGGAACAGGATAACCAATAGTGGTGGTAATAAAATGTTCTCGATTGTTGTAGCTTATTTTATCTACTTGAATTTGAGAATAAGAATGTGTAGAAACAAAAAATAACGTAATAAATAATAAATGTACAGCTTTCATTCTTTGTAGGTTTAATTGTTTTTTGGGTTGCAAAAAAAATCAGTGGCAGGATTTTTTTAGCGAATATAGTTCAAATTTCTGTAGAAAAATGAATCCAAATTACAAGAATGAGTTTATTTTTTAACATTTTCGATTTACCCAAATACTACTCTGTCGAAAATTGATTTTCTAATAATTTCTCTTTAAAATCAGATTTAAATGTATAAGCAAACGTAAGCATCAAAGCGCGTGTGTCTGATTTATTAGTTCGATTGTTGCTAAACAAAGCAGTATTGTTTTTGAATCCGCTTTCAAGCGTGTTAAACATATCTGTAACGACCAATCCTAAACGGGCATTCCCTTTACCCAGTTTTTGCTGAAAACCCATATCAACATTATAAACCGGAATTCGTTTTCCTTGCGGAGTTGCTAATGCGGAGTTGTAATTGCCTATAATTTGAAGTTTACCGCCTTTCCAGGGAACAAAATTATTGATGATTTTTCCGTACCAGCTAAAAGCATTGCTCACAAGATCCTGTGCCAGATTTGAAGCATTTATATTTTGCTGAAAAGCCGTTATACTAATATTAGCATCATAAAAACCTATTGGTTTTAAGCTAAAAATAGTTTCTAGACCATAAGTAACAGTACTTCCGATATTTTTTGGCATCAATAAAATAACACCATTATCTAGAAGTTCTGTGTATTGTTTAATTGTATTGGTTGCATTTCGGTAAAAAGCATTTGTAGAGAAGGAATATTTCGTCCATTCTTTATTGTAGCTCATTTCAGCGATATGAATAATTTCAGGCTTCAAATACGGATTTCCACTGTGCGGATTCAATGCATCAGTAATATCTATAAAAGGATTCAACTGGTCTAAACCCGGACGATTAATACGTTTGCTATAACCAATTTTAAAGAAATCATTCGATTTTAAATTCAGCTGTAAAGAAGCCGAAGGGAAAAGTTTTAGATAATGATTAGAGAAATTAGTTGTATTATTTTGTGTTTCTCCATTATTATTGACCTGCTCAGCGCGTAATCCTAAATTGTATTTCCATTTTGGATTTTCGGTATCACCAATAAAAGAGTTTAACATTCCGTAAACGGCATTTATTTGTTCATTGAATTTAAAAGTATTGCTAGAAATTGGATTAATAACATATTCGCCATTAATCAAATCAGCACTTTCAAAATCCGAATTAAAAAATCGGAATGTTCCTTTATAACCTGTTTCTACAATTGATTTCTCTGAAACCGGAAAAGCATAATTTACAATTGCGTTCGAGATGTTTTCATTTTCATAATTATGTGTTCTTTGTAAAGAAGCGTCACCAATTTGTTGCTGATATTGATCGTAATTATAAGTATCAATATTAGTATTTTCTTTATCTTTATTGAAAGACGAGGTAATGTTTGCGTTTAAACTTTTTCGATTATCAGAAAATTTCCGATCATAATTAAAAGCCAATTCACCTACTTTTGAACGCTCTAATTCTAAAGAATGTCTTCTGTTGTTTGAGTAAAATTGATTTGCGCTCGTATTGACTTGTGTATATAAAGTTTCATCATTATCCTGACTTTCTAAATTTCCTAAAGCTTCAAATGAAAAATTATTTCGTTCGTTTGGAGAAAAATCAATATTCAGTTTTAAATTCTGTAAGCCTTCTGTACGTTCGTCATTTCGTTTTTGATTAATGAAATGTTCATCATCAATAAAATAGTTTGTTCGTTCAGCATTTATTTTTTTGGTTCTGCCGGCAAAACGGTTATCATATCCCAAGCCAAAATTCCATTTTCCGGCTTTATGATTTAAAAGTATCGAACTGTTTATTCTTCCTTTGGCACCAAAACCGCCACCCAAAACCATAGCGCCATTCATACCATTTTGGTTATTTTTCTTCAGCTTAATATTAATGATTCCACTTTCTGCATTAGCATCATATTTTGCCGTTGGATTGCTTATAATCTCAATGCTTTCAATACTGCTTGCCGCAATTTGATCCATATTGGTAATTGCCGAATTTTTTCCATTAATTAAAATCATAGGTGATTTTCCTCTCAGCGTTATTCCACCTTCGGCATCAACAGCTACAGTCGGAATACTTTTAAGCATGTCCGTTGCAGTTCCTCCGGATTGCGAAATATTTGAAACAGCATTAAAAATAAAACCTTCGTCGGTTCTCTGAATTTGTTTTTTTGCCGAATTAACCACCACAGTATTTAATAAATTGGTGTCATTTTGTAAAGTAATTGTTCCAAGGGAAATAGGAGAACCGTCAAGAACTACTTTTTGAGAACTGGTTTTGAATCCAATTAACTTGAAGTGCAATTGATAATTACCCGAAGGCACATTGTCTAAAGAAAAATTCCCGGAAACATCTGTCACGGCATAATTAGCCACTTTTGTAGAATCATTTACCGCTTTTAAGATAACATCTACAAATTCTACAGGAAGTTTTCCATCAGAAATTTTTCCTTTTATTGAGGCTGATTTTTGACCAAAAGAAGATTGACTTATTGTTAATAAGCTAATTAATAGTAACAGGTTTTGTATGCAATTTTTCATACGGCAAAGATATTTATCCCTGTAAATTCGCGTGCTTAAACTGCCTTAAGATATTATTAAATTAGTCTTAGATGATATTTAATTTTTATGGATTTTTTTTGAGGAATAAAAAAAGGGTGTTTTTCCCCTATAAGAAACGGGAAAAACCACTGGCTATTTAAAAAGCAGCAATACTACTTTTATTTTATTAAAATGCGAAAGCCGAAAAGCAAACAAGTAGACATTAATTTTGAATTAAATTAATTGTAAACTGCTTTTTATCAATAAACTGGAGGGAAACCAGGTATAAATATTGTCGCAAATTTCAAAATAATGCCTCAGCTTAGGGATAGCGCTGGGGCATGTTTTTACACAGATTGAGAGGTCGAATTTTTGCGGATCAAAAAGGGTGGAGCTATAAAAATTAAGGATAAATTTAACCGCAAAGCACGCAAAGTTTTTTATACATATTGGATTTTATAAAAACACAAAGTCCGCAATCCCGATAGCTATCGGGATTGTATTGACTCTAACTTTGAGAACTTTGCGGTTAAAAACAGAGTACGAATTTTTTGGGGGAAATTCGTAAAATTACTTCACCTGTTATCGCTCGGGTTGTCGTAAAAAAAAAGCGTTCGATGATTCGAACGCTTTTTTAATAAAATATGTTTTTTAGATTTTTTCAATCCATTTTCTTGCATTAACAAAAGCTTCATGCCAAGGCGAAACTTCGTCGTTTCTGTCTTTTGGATAATGAGCCCAGTTCCATTGGAAAGTCGAACGCTCAATATGAGGCATCATCACCAAATGTCTTCCGGTTTTATCGCACATCATAGCTGTGTTGTAATCAGAACCGTTAGGATTTGCAGGATAACCTTCGTAAGCATATTTAGAAATAATGTTGTAGTTTTCTTCAGCAAGAGGTAAATTGAATTTTCCTTCTCCGTGAGAAACCCAAACTCCTAAAGTACTTCCGGCCAATGTCGATAACATAACCGAATTGTTTTCCTGAACTTTTACAGATGTAAAGATACTTTCGTGTTTTTGGCTCTCATTGTGCAACAGTTTTCCATGAACTTCATGCTCCGGATTGATAACTTCCAATTCCATAAACAATTGACATCCGTTACAGATTCCAACAGATAAAGTATCTTCTCTTTTAAAGAAATTATCCAAAGCTGTTTTTGCTTTTTCGTTGTATAAGAAAGCTCCCGCCCAACCTTTAGCAGAACCTAAAACATCTGAGTTAGAGAATCCTCCAACAGCACCAATAAACTGAATATCTTCAAGAGTTTCACGACCAGAAATCAAATCAGTCATGTGAACGTCTTTTACATCAAATCCTGCCAAGTACATTGCATTTGCCATTTCACGCTCAGAATTACTTCCTTTTTCACGAATAATCGCTGCTTTAGGTTTTGGTTTCGAAGCGTCGATTACCGGTTTTTTTCCTGTAAAGTGAGAAGGGAAAGTATATTGTAAAACCTGATTTTTATAATTTTCGAAACGTGCCTGAGCTCTTCCGTTTTTAGATTGTTTTTGATCTAATAAATAAGAAGTTTCAAACCAAATATCTCTGTAAGTTGGAATATCCAATTTGTAATCTCCAAATTCCAAAGTTGCAGTATTTTGAACTGAACCAATTTTGAAGAATTCGATATTATTAGCTTTCAATTTAGCTTCAACAGCCGCATCAGATTTTGCCTGGAATACGATTCCAATGTTTTCTGCGAAAAGAATTTTCAATAAATCTTTTTCCGCGAAAGCGCTGAAATCAATTTTAGCTCCAAGATTAATATCAGCAAAACACAATTCTAATAAAGTAGTAATTAAACCACCGCTTCCGATATCGTGTCCGGCAAGAATTTGGCTTTCGCCGATTAATTCCTGAATGGTATTAAATGCATTTTTGAAGAAAGAAGCATCTTTTATAGTAGAAGTTTCGTTTCCGATTGTGTTTCTAATTTGTGCAAAAGAAGAACCTCCAAGTTTGAAATTATCCTGAGACAAATTGATATAATAAATAGAATCTCCGTTTTTCTGTAAAACTGGTTCAACTACTTTTCTAATATCTGTACAATTTCCTCCAGCCGAAATAATAACCGTTCCCGGCGCAATTACTTCGTCGTTTGGATATTTTTGTTTCATCGAAAGTGAATCTTTTCCTGTCGGAATATTGATTCCCAATTCGATTGCAAAATCTGAACAACCTTCAACAGCAGCGTACAAACGAGCGTCTTCACCTTCATTTTTACAAGCCCACATCCAGTTTGCAGATAATGAAATACCTTTTAAACCATCTTTAATTGGCGCCCAAACAATGTTTGATAGCGATTCGGCAATAGCATTTCTACTTCCTGCAACCGGATCAATTAAAGCTGAAATAGGAGCGTGGCCAATAGAAGTTGCAATTCCTTCTTTACCTAAATAATCCAGAGCCATAACTCCAACATTATTCAAAGGCAATTGCAAAGGTCCTGCATTTTGTTGTTTAGCTACTTTTCCACCCACACAACGGTCAACTTTGTTTGTTAACCAGTCTTTTGAGGCAACTGCTTCAAGACGTAAAACATCTTGTAAATATTTTTCGAAATCTGCTGAAGTATAAGCTACATCAGCATATTTTCTGTCAACAGTTTTGTCTGTCATAACCGTTTTTGGAGAACTTCCGAAGAAATCTTCTAAAGCATAATCCATCGGTTTTGAACCAGTAGATTTTGATTCGAAAGTAAAACGGTGATCTCCCGTTACATCTCCAACCTGATACATTGGCGAACGCTCTCTGTCAGCAATTCTTTGTAAAGTATCAATATCTTTTTGACCAATAACCAATCCCATTCTTTCCTGAGATTCGTTACCAATAATTTCTTTTGCAGAAAGTGTTGGATCTCCAACCGGTAATTTGTCTAAATCGATCAAACCTCCTGTTTCTTCCACCAATTCCGAAAGACAGTTTAAGTGTCCTCCAGCTCCGTGATCGTGAATAGAAACAATTGGGTTATTGTCGCTTTCTACTAAACCACGAATCGCATTAGCAGCTCGTTTTTGCATTTCAGGATTCGAACGCTGAATTGCATTTAATTCGATTCCTGAACCAAAAGCTCCAGTATCTGCAGATGAAACCGCAGCACCACCCATTCCGATTCTATAATTTTCTCCACCAAGAATTACGATTTTATCTCCTTCTTGTGGCTTCTTTTTGATTGCCTGATCTAATTTTCCGTAACCAATTCCTCCCGCTTGCATGATTACTTTATCGTAACCAATTTTACGGTCGTTTTCTGAATGTTCGAAAGTTAAAACTGAACCTGTAATAAGCGGTTGCCCGAATTTATTTCCAAAATCAGAAGCTCCGTTTGAAGCTTTGATCAAAATATCCATTGGAGTTTGGTACAACCATTTTCTTTCTTCAACAGCATTTTCCCATTTTCTTTCATTATTCAAACGAGAATATGAAGTCATGTAAACTGCAGTTCCTGCTAATGGCAATGAACCTTGTCCTCCGGCTAAACGGTCACGAATTTCTCCTCCAGAACCTGTCGCAGCTCCGTTAAAAGGCTCAACAGTTGTTGGGAAATTGTGTGTTTCTGCTTTTAATGAAATAACAGAATCAAATTCTTTTATTTCGTAAAAATCAGGTTTGTCAGCTGTTTTAGGTGCAAACTGCTGCACTTTTGGTCCTTTTACAAAAGCAACGTTGTCTTTGTAAGCAGAAACTATACCGTTAGGATTTTCCTGTGATGTTTTTTTGATTAATTTGAAAAGAGAAGTTTCTTTTTCTTCGCCGTCAATAACAAAAGTTCCGTTGAAAATCTTGTGACGACAGTGTTCAGAGTTTGCTTGTGAGAAAGCAAAAATCTCAGAATCTGTTAGCTTTCTTCCTATTTTTACAGCAAGATTATCTAGGTAATCTACTTCTTCCTGGCTTAAAGCCAAACCTTCTGTTTTGTTGTAAGCAGCAATATCATCAATTTCCAGAATTGGTTCCGGTTGAACATTAATCGTGAAAATTTCCTGATCTAATTGATTGAATTTTTGAAAAAGCATCGGATCAAAATCAGTAAAATCTTCCGTTGCAGGATGAAATTCTTCAATTCTGATGATGCCCGGAATACCCATATTTTGAGTAATTTCTACAGCATTTGTACTCCAAGGTGTGATCATAGTGGCACGTGGACCAACAAAAAAATCCGTCAAGGCGGATTTTTCGATCTTATTAGAGTTGGCAAAAAGCCAGTTTAGTTTTGAAATGTCTTGAGCCGAAATTTCGTTTTGCGTTTGTACTGCAAAAACAGTTTTGCTTTGGTTTTCAAAGAAATGGATCATTGTGATGTGTAGTTTGTTGTATTGAGGTGCAAATTTAGTGTAAATAAATAGTAAGCGCAAATTTGATAACAAACTCTTTAGAAAAAAAATAAAGGTGGTTTTTTGAACCATATAAGTGATATAAGTTCATTTAATTGCTGTGTGAATTTTGCGAGATAAAAAATTAGGTATGTATTATTCGTCCTTCTAAAATGAACTTATATCACTTATATGGTAAAAACAGCTTCGCAGTAAAAACAAAAAAAGCGGCAATATTGCCGCTTTTAGCTTAGTAAGCACTCATTTTAATTAGTTGATAATG
Source organism: uncultured Flavobacterium sp. (assembly GCF_963422545.1). NCBI lineage: Bacteria > Pseudomonadati > Bacteroidota > Flavobacteriia > Flavobacteriales > Flavobacteriaceae > Flavobacterium > uncultured Flavobacterium sp. Next base: position 48,375 of record NZ_OY730238.1, on the reverse strand, counting down.
ATCTTTTTATTAAAAGTTTCAGAACCTTTATTAATTCGGACAATGTAGATGCCTTTTGGCAAATTATTTATCGTAGATAATGAATCAGTAACATTTGATTTTTCAAATACTTTCTGACCTAATATTGAAATTATCTCGATAGAATAGGGTGCTTCTATAGTGTTAAAATATATAGTGAAGTTTCCGTTAGAAGGATTTGGATATAAAATCATTCCTTTAAAATTAAGCGAAGTTTCATCAGTAGTTTCAAGAGCTGTATCTTTTACTAGTTTAGCACCTAAGTTTGAACAGGTATCTGTAGTAAATGAATCCCATTGAGAAGCCAAATTAAAAGTCGTGGTAGGAGCAGTAACGGTCGATTTTCTTCTTAAAGTAACATCTATGGCAAAATTTGCGGTTCCGCCATTAAAAGTTCCAATGATATCTATTAGAACTCCGTTTTTGAATAAACCAACAGCGTCATTTCCATTAAAAGCTAATTCAGTAGCAGTTGTAGATATATTTGCTGAACTTGTTGGGTAGCAGCTTGATGCCATTAAACTGTTTACGATCGTAAATTTACTTCCGCTGGCTAATGATCCGCTCAAAGCTAAACCTGTGCTCCATGCTCCGGCACCATTGGTTTGTTTTTTTACAGTATAAGCTGATAAACTCACAGAAACGCCAGTATTATTAGCAATTTCTAAAGCTTTATTATTTCCAGAACCTTCAATATATTCAGAGAAAAGCAAATCGGTTGCTGTTCCGCCAGTTCCACCGCTTGCGCTGGTAGTTACTGCAATTGTATTGCTTGAAGCAGATGTATTTCCTGCAGCGTCTATGGCTGTAACATTAATATTATAACTTGTAGAAGCTGTTAAGCCTGTAATGGTTGCTGTTAAACTAGTAACTGTAGTTTTTAAAACTCCATTTGAAAATACATTATATCCTGTAACGCCAACATTATCCGTAGATGCTGTCCAGCCAACTGTAATCGAAGTTGCTGTTTTTGTTGTAGAAGCTAAACTTGTTGGAGCGGTTGGTGCCTGAGTATCTGCAGAAGGATTCCATATTTGATTTACATATTCAGGATGATCGATATATGGATTTCTATTATTTTGGCGTGCATAAATGGCATTATTTCGAGCAATTTCTCTTGCGCTTACAGGATCTTGGGCATTCCAGGCTAAAAGAATATTTAAAAAAGCAGTTGTAAATACTTTGTTGCTTGAACCATCAAACATGTCGTATGAATATCCTGCAACAGTGTTCTCATAACGAGTTGCAAAGTAAAAATACATTCTGGCAATATCACCTTTAAATTCATTGATTGGCTCAAAAACAGTTCCTGAATATCCTGATGTTGAATTTGGTCCCAATTTTCCTCCATTTTGAGAAATATAAGTTGGCGTACTGACAACTCCATGTGGGTAATTTGAACGAACACCATTTACCTTTCCATCTGTTGGGGCAATAAAATGAGCATCGGCAACCATTGGAGATTGCGAGTTAAATACAGATTGCGGTATAATGTGTTCTCTGTTATAACAATCACCTTCTACAGAATAGCTTCCACATCTTTGTGTAGATCCTGTACTGTAATTATAAGGATCTGTTCCTGCTGGATTTTCAGAATACATGTCCAGAACAGTTCCGTCATTTTCATAAAAATTATCTACGTCAGAGGTTTGGTATGTGGTGTACAAACCAGCATATCCATTATCAGTGTGACCTTTAATAATGTTGTACAATTGTGTTTTTAAAGTGTAACCAGTTCCGGTTGCAGTGCTATAATAGCCGGACGGAATTTGAGCAAAAGTTGCCGTAAAAGCGAATAATAATAGAAATGAGTAGAGTTTTTTCATAAAAACGTAGGTTTGATTTGGATTAATAATAAATTGATTTTTAGTGAGTTAATTTATTGATTGTAACAAATCTAGTATTTTTATGAATGCGTTGCGTTAAGGGAAGATTATTTTTAGATATATTTTCTTACGGGTGTTTTTTTTGCCGCGAAGGCGCGAAGACACAAAGTTTTTTCTGTTTAACCATATAAGTGATATAAGTTCATTTTAGAAAAACAATCAGCGATAATCAGTTTAATCCGTAAAACCTGTGTGCTGTATTTTGCGCAGAAAACTTAAATTTTCTTATATAACTTATATGGTTAAAACGGTTTATTTAGGAAATGCAGCACTTTGATAAGCGCCCAAATCTGGTGGAGAAGTTCTTGTGGCTCCAATGATATCTAGTGGAATGATATAGGCTTGATTTCCTTTCGCGAAAGCGGCAGACGTATTGTCAATATTCAGTTTGTTTTTAGAAACATTAAAGAATTTTGGGTTCTGATTTAGAATAATCTGATTGTAATGTTCCGGATCTTTGGTAAACTGATAATCAGGATTTGTGCTTGAACTGCTAAATTTTAATAAACAATTGTTTAATTGATATACAAATGCTGCATTGGTATTTTTGCTCAAATTAAATTCATTGGTATTTGAACCATAAATAATACAATTATTGAAACTTGCCTGAGTCAACGGATTTGTCTCTGGAGTTGCACCGGTCAAACTGTTACTTAAATTCACGGCAAATTGTGAACCGGACCAATTGTTATTAAAAGTACAATGTGCAAAAGCATAATTTCCGCCATAAATGCAGGATAAACTTGCTAAACCAGCATAATTAATCACGATGTTTTCGCCATTGATTCGGGCGTTTTGAGCCAGAATTCCATATTCTGCGCAATTGTAAATCTGAGTATTTTTAATTTGAATTGTGGTATTGTCTTGACCTTTAATATCCAAACCATTGATCGCATTTTTCAATGTCAGATGATTTATAGCATGATTTGTACTTCCGTTTGATAGTATCACAGATTTCCATTGTCCGGGAATATCATCGTAAAGAGATTCTAATCGATCGCCTTCAAAAATAACTTCATTTTCTAGTTTTTCGGTTATCGAGGTAGCTCCGTTAATTTGTAGTGAAGCTTTATTATCGACATAAAGTCCTGAATTAGCGTGAAAAAACACTCGTGCTCCGGCTTTAAAAGTCACCGTTTTATTTTGAGGAACTCCTGCATAACCATAGATAACATACGGTTTTTGATTGGTAAAAATCAATTCATTTCCATTAACAGGATCATTATCATTCAAATAAAAACCATCAACATCTTTGCCGTCAATTTTGATTTTTTCTTTAGTTCCGTCAGCGTTTTGTTTTGGATATAAAAAAACAGCATCCTGAATTAAAGTTACTAAAGCTACTTGCTGCAAATTTGCTCCGCTGTCAAACTGAATTTCATCGGTATATAAAAAATCCGTTGGATTAGCATCTGTGATATCAGCCGTGGTTTCTATAAAAATATACAGACTGTCTTTGGCGAGAAGTGTAACATTATTAAAGATTTTACCATTGTTTCCGCTCATTCCGTCAACAGTCATTCGGTATTTTGAATTTAAACCTTTTTTGAATTGAACTGTTGGAATCGAAATATCATTTTTGCTTTTGTTATATACTTTAAGTTGGTACGTGCTGGAACCTATGTTCTTAAAAACAGTATCCAAATAAACGGTGTCTTTTGAGAACTTTAAATCTCCGGAACTGGCAACAGTATCAAAATCAGTTCGGCAAGAACTGAAAGTTAAAAGTAAACCGAAAATGAAGAGTACAAAGTAATGACGCATCTGAATAAAGTTTTTTGCCACAGATTAAAAGGATTAAAAAGATTTTTCCACTCTTTGTGTATAAAAATTTAATCTTTGTTAATCTGTGAAATCTGTGGCAAGAAAATAATATTTCAGCCAAAGATTGATATTGATTGTTTTTGTAAAAATAGCAAAAAACTTACATGTTCGTAAATGAATTTTAATAATAGAAATGTATTTTCTAATTTGTATCTCATCTTTTCTTTAATTTTACGATTTTAAAGCCTATTTTAAATGAATTATACAAAAGAACAAATCTTAGAGCGTTGTAATCAGTTTTCTAAAAACACTTTGATGGAAACGCTAAAAATTGAATATATAGATGCAGGCGAAGATTTTTTAACTGCAAAAATGCCTGTAAATCCAAGCGTTCATCAACCCTTGGGATTATTGCATGGAGGCGCTTCGGTAGCTTTGGCTGAAAGTGTGGGAAGTGCAGCTTCATTCTTTTTTATCAATCCTAAAGAACAAGAAGTTAGAGGAATCGAAATTTCGGCAAATCACTTAAAAAGTATTCGTGAGGGTTTTGTTTTCGGAACTGCACGAATCATTCATAAAGGAAGAAGTATTCATCTTTGGGAAATTAAAATTACTGATGAAGCCGGAAACCTGATTTCGCTTTGTAAATTGACCAATATGGTTTTAGATAAAAAGAAAGCTTAATTGAATGGAAGAACTTGAGAAAGCAATCAAAATTGAAACATCCGTGATTCTGAGTGATTTTAAAAGTCATTTAGAAATCGAGAATAATAAAAGAATACTTTTTTCTGGTCCTTTTGGTACTGGTAAGTCGACTTTTTTAAATGAATTATCTAAAGATGAAAATCAAGATTTTTTCTATCTAAAGATATTCCCGGTAAATTATTCTGTTTCTTTAAACGAAGATGTTTTTGAACTTATAAAATTTGATTTACTATTTCAATTAATGGGACAGTATTTTGATGAAATCAAATTAAAAAAAGAGGATTTTACATTACTATTAAAAAGTCAAGTATTTATTATGGAGCGTATAAAGTTTATGCCTCTTTTATATGCAATACTTGGATTTAGTGAAAAAATAGGCACTCCTATTGTCGATTTTATTAAAGCTTTAGAGAAGACTGTTGGAGATTTCAAAGAATTTAGTGATGAGGTTAAGATTGATGAAGAAAATGATATTAAGAAATTTTTAGAATCAATAGAGCAGAGAAAAGGTAATACTTATGAAATGGATGCTGTTTCAGAATTAATTTTTGATCTTATTGTAAGAATAAAAAAAGAGAAGAATAAAAAGTCAGTATTAATTATAGATGACTTGGATCGATTAGATCCGGAACATATATTTAGGCTTTTTAATATTTTTAGTGCACATTATAACCAAGTTGATGGGAATAATAAGTTTGGTTTTGATAAAGTTATTTTTGTTTGCGATATAGAAAATATTCGAAAAATATTTCATCATAGATACGGTTTTGATGTTGATTTTTCGGGTTATATTGATAAGTTTTATTCGATTTCTCCTTTTGATTTTGATAATCGCTGGTATGTAAAAAATAAAATAGGTGAGTTGTTGAAAAAGTTGAAGTTTGTTTCAAATTTAAGTAATTATAATTTTGAAAAGAATGAAGTATTTTATGATAGTACCAAAGCAATTATTCAGACTCTTATAGATGCAAGATTGTTAAATCTAAGAATGTTGTTAACTCATCCTATAGTAATTGTGCCAGAGTTTTATTTTGGTGCAAATGATAATGTATCCAAAAATTCCCCTATAATTGTTTTGTTTTATTTACTTAAAAATTTTTATGGTTCTTTTGATATATTACTTTTAAAAATCAAAAGTCTTTGTGAGTTGTTTGATAGAGATGCTTTTAAAGTTAATCATAATAACTATATGAAGAGTGAGGAGTGGGATATAAATAATCTTATAACATTTTGTTTGCCATTTTTGTTACCAGAAAAAATGACTACTGGAAATGATGAAACTGAAAAAAGATATTTTTTAAAAGAGTATGATTGTGATCTTCATTTTAAATTAGCTCGACGCGGTTTTAGCCATAATTATTCACCAATTTTTATAAAATCCACAAGAGGTCAATTTGCACAAGTCGTTGAACTAAATCCTTACAGGATTTTGTTTGATACTTTTGTTCTATGTAAAAAGAGAGCATTTTTAAAATAATCTCAAATAAAAATCTGTTATCAAATTCTAAACATGAATGACTTTTTTTCTACAATAAGAAAACATCAGGAGCAAAATTTACCTTTTGTACTTTATTCTAAACCTAATTCGTCAAGTATTTTTGCGCTTTTACAGCAAAATGATACTTTGTATACAGTTTCAGATTATAGTGAGAAAGGCTTTGTTTTTGCTTCTTTTGATGAAAAACAGCTGATTTTAATTCCGGAAGAGGAATCGAAAATTATTAGTGCTGAACAAACTAAAGTCGATTTTGATTTTAATGAAATTGAAGACGCAAGTTTTGATTTGGAAGCCAAAAATCAATATGAAAATTTGGTTTCAAAAGGTATTGAAGCGATTAAAAACGACGAATTCAAAAAAGTGGTTTTATCGAGAAGCGAAAAAATAGACTTAGTTAATTTTGATTTTAGCACCATTTTCCAGCGTTTGATTCATTTATATCCTACGACTTTTTCCTATTGTTTTTTTCATCCTAAAATTGGACTTTGGATGGGAGCAACCCCCGAGCAATTATTGAAGGCTAACGGGAATGTTTTTGAAACTACAGCTCTAGCAGGAACGCAGAAAGCGACTTTGGAAACCGAAATTTCCTGGCAGCAAAAAGAGAAAGACGAACAACAATATGTTACTGATTTTATCGTAAAAAGATTGCGTGAAGTGGCTTCGTCTGTAGTTATTACAGAGCCTTACAGCATAAAAGCGGGATCTATCTGGCATATTAAAACGGATATTTCGGGAGTTTTAAATGAGAATTCGACTCTGGAAGAAGTTATCGATACTTTGCATCCAACGCCGGCAGTTTGTGGCTTGCCAAAGAAGAAAGCAAAAGCTTTTATCATTGAGAACGAAAATTATGACCGAACCTTTTATACGGGTTTCTTGGGTGAATTAAATAGCAGTTTTGCCAATAATACAGTTAGTTCTGATTTATTTGTAAATTTACGCAGCATGCAAATTCAGGATAATAAAGCAATTTTGTACATGGGTTGTGGCATTACAAAAGAAAGTATTCCCGAAAAAGAATGGGAGGAAAGCGTCAACAAATCAATGACAATGAAAAGAGTATTGAGGAAGTAAAAAAGTCTCAGTTTTCAGTCTCAGTAATCAATGCAAACTGAGACTGAAGACTTGAAACAAAAAAGTACATGGTTTTCAGTCACAGTTTGCAACCTGAAACTTGAAACAAAGTAAACTTGAAACAAAAACAAAAAAGAAATGAAATTAGATATATTAGCCTTTGGTGCACATCCGGATGATGTAGAATTGGGTTGTGCGGGAACAATCTTAAAAGAAGTGTCTCTTGGTAAAAAAGTTGGAATTGTAGATTTAACGCGTGGCGAATTAGGTACGCGTGGAACTGCTGAAACCAGAGATGCAGAAGCGAAAGATGCAGCAAAGATATTAGGTGTTTTGGTTCGTGAGAATCTGGGATTGCGTGACGGATTTTTTGTAAATGACGAAAAGCATCAATTAGAGGTTATTAAGATGATTCGTAAATACAAACCTGAGGTTGTATTGTGTAACGCAATTGACGATCGTCATATCGACCACGGAAAAGGAAGTAAATTAGTTTCTGATGCTTGCTTTTTATCTGGATTGATAAAAATCGAAACTTCGATTGATGGAGAGAATCAGGAAGCATGGAGACCAAAATTAGTTTATCACTATATTCAGTGGAAAAACATTAAACCGGACTTTGTAGTTGATATTACAGGTTTCGAAAAAAAGAAAGTTGAAGCTATTTCGGCATACAAAACACAATTTTATGATCCGAATTCGAAAGAACCTGCTACGCCAATTACTAGTAAAAACTTCTTTGAAAGTTTAAATTATCGTGCGCAGGACTTAGGAAGGTTAGTTGGTAAAGATTTTGCTGAAGGTTTTACTGTTGAAAGATGTTTGGCAGTCAATAGTTTAGATGATTTGATGTAATTTTTTTCATTTTTTGATGAAAATTTTTCGTTTTTTCCTTTGTAGAAGTAAACCTTTGTTATATATTTGCACTCGCAAAGAAAAAATGGTGGTTGTAGCTCAGCTGGTTAGAGTATTGGTTTGTGGTGCCGAGGGTCGCCGGTTCGAACCCGGTCAGCCACCCAGAAATTTAAAGCCTTGAAGAAATTCAAGGCTTTTTTTGTGCGTATAATTTTTTTTGAACCATATAAGTTATATAAGTTCATTTTAGATGTTTTTATATTAGTTTCAATCAAAATCAATTTATAGATCATATTAGAGCGACATAGCCAGCGGTTTCAACCGCTGAGACACAATGTATATTACGATACGCATCCCACGGTTGAAACCGTGGGCTATAGTTGAAATTAGGATTCTGAGTTTTCCCTTTTTTAAGCTTATTAACATTGAGGCTTAATCTAAAATGAACTTATATAACTTATATGGTTCAAAAAAATAAAAAAAAAGCACGACAATTAAGTCATGCTCATTTGGTTATTATAGTTTGGTTTAAGTATTATCTAATTTCTGCAAAAGTATCTCCTTGTTTAATATCTCCGGTTTTGAAACCTTTTTTAAACCAGTACACTCTTTGTTCTGATGTTCCGTGTGTAAAGGAATCCGGAACAACATGACCTTGCATTTTACTTTGAATAGCATCATCACCAACGGCGTTTGCAGCGCTTAAAGCTTCATCAATATCACCAACATCTAAATTCTTCTCATTATAGTGTGACCATACTCCGGCATAAAAATCGGCTTGTAGTTCTAATGCTACCGAAAGTTTATTGGCTTCGGCTTCACTTTTTCCTTCTTGTGCCTGACGCATTTTGGCTGAGGTTCCTAAAAGGGTTTGTATATGATGACCAATTTCGTGCGCAATAACATAAGCAATTGCAAAGTCACCACCTTTGGCACCAAATTTAGTTTTTAGTTCCTCAAAGAAGCCCAAATCCATATATACCTTTTGATCTCCCGGACAATAAAATGGCCCGGATGCAGATGATGCACCACCACAAGCAGTATTAACAGAGCCTCTAAAAAGCACTAATTTCGGATTCTTGTACGTCATACCGTTTTCGGTAAATATTTTACCCCAAATGTCTTCGTTATCGGCTAGAATAACTTTGACAAATTGCCCCATTTCTTCATCTTCTTTGCTTAGCGGAGCCGCTGCTTCAGTTTGCGTTTGTTGCCCGCCTTGCATTTGTTCTAAAACAGATCCTACAGTTTGTCCGGTTTCACCGCCAAAAACATTTAGTAATAAAATTATTAATCCAATGATACCGCCGCCAACGGCTACTTTTCCGCCAGAGATTGATCTTCTGTCTTCGACATTATCACTTTGTCTTCTGCCTATCCATTTCATAATTATAACTGTATTAAAATTTATTGTGGGGTAAACCTTTACGAATTTATATTTTTTTTTGGAATTACAGACTAGTCAAACTCATTTAGTTTCAATTTATTTTAACCATTTTGTCAAAGCTTCTTCTACGGTTCCTTTCATAATTGGTTTCGAAATATAATCGTTCATTCCGGCTGAGATACATTTATTTCGTTCCTCTTTTTCAGCGCCGGCAGTTACTGCAATTATGGGTATATCACGACCAATAACGGTATTTCTGATTGCTTTTGTGGTTTCGTAACCATTCATTATTGGCATTTGAATGTCCATAAAAACCAGAGTTGGGTTGATGCTTTCAAATTGCTGCACAGCTTCATATCCGTTTTCGCATTCGTAAATAAAGGCATTATTATACAGGTTTTTAACTATAGTTTTTAACAGCATCATATTGACTTTGTTATCTTCTACGATTAAAAAGGTTAAATTTTTACCGTTTAATTCGTTGATGCAATCTGATTCTGAATTTATATTTTTTAGTTTGCTATTATACTTTTCATTAATGCTTTGATTGCTGGTTTTTAGATTAAGATCAAAATAGAAATTGCTTCCAACATCTATTTTGCTTTCCAGTTGTAACCTGCTTTCCATAAGAGCCAATAATTGGTTCGAAATGGTTAATCCCAGACCGGTTCCTCCAAATTTTCTCGTTGTAGAACTATCTTCTTGCGAAAAAGCCTTAAAAATTTTCTTTTGATTTTTTTCTAAAATTCCAATTCCCGTATCAGTTACCGAGAATCGAATTACGCAATTATTGCTTTTGTATTTTTCTAAAACCGAAACATTTAGTTTTATAGAACCTTCATTTGTGAATTTTACTGCATTTGAAAGTAAATTGATCAGGATTTGCTTGATTCTGACAATATCAGTCCAAATGTATTTAGGAACATCAGGATCTACATTTAGTTCTAATTGAAGATTTTTTTGATTTGATTCGTAAACAATCAGATCAAAAACCTGACCTAGTACTTTTTTAATGTCGTACAAATCTATGAACAGTTCCAGTTTTCCGGCTTCAATTTTAGAAAAGTCAAGAATATCATTGATAATCTCCAGCAAAGAATGCGCTGATTGATTAATTGTGGTCATATATTTTTCCTGAATTTCTTCAAGGTCTGTTTTCATCAATAAATGCGTAAAACCAATAATACCATTTAAAGGTGTTCTGATTTCATGTGACATATTAGCCAGGAAATCTGATTTAGATTTATTTGCAGCTTCTGCCAGTTGTTTGGCTTTTATGGCATCTTCGGTTTCTTTTTTGTTTGTGATGTCAAAATAGATTCCACCTATAAATTCAATTTCACCTTCTTTTTTGATTACATCGCCAAATTCTTCTACCCAGATGTATTCTCCGGTTTTTCGCTGAATCTGATATATGTTATGCAGTGGTTTTCCTCCTTGTAAATTATCGATCTGACTGTTGATTACTTCCTCTTTATAATCCGGATGAATAAGGGATAAAAAAGATAAATTATTCTCAATAAATTCTGATTTTGAATAACCGGTTAAGTTTAAAATTTCGTCACTCAGGAATATTTTGGTCGAAAAAGCATCAAATTTTGATAAATAAACGGTTCCCGGAATATTATTGGCGATTAATTTGAACTTCTCTTCACTTTCGAGAATTTTATTTTGATTTCGATTTCGTTCTAAGGCAGATGAAATGTTATTGGCAAGCACCTGAAAAATATAAATTTCTTCTTCTGACCATTTTCTTTCATTGGTACAATCATCAAAACCTATAAATCCGGTAAAAATATCGTTAACATAAATAGGTAAAATTAAAATTGATTTGATTTCATTTTCAATTAATAATTGTTTAAAAAAGGTGTCATCAAGCTTTCGCGTAAGCGTATTAAGTATTTTTTTGTTTTTGGCAGCGTCATAGATTTCTTTTAAATTATCTTCTGTATGCAGCCTTAACTTGGTGATTTGATGCGTGACTCCTTTTCTGGACCATTTGTATTTTTGACTGGCAGTATTAGTTGTAAAGTCTCTTTCGTAGTAATACATATGGTCTACTTTGGCTGCTTTTCCAATTAAATCATAGGTTTCCTGAAACATTTCCTGAGTAGTTTTGCTCAACAGAAATTTCTCTGTACAAAGAGAAAGTGCATAAAGCAATTGACTTTTAAATTCTAATTTTCGCTCGGCTTCTAAACGCATTTGCGACGAAATAGCCAGCGAAATTACATCAGAAATCGTTCGGGCATAATTAATGTCTTCGTTGTCCCATTCCCGTTGTTCCTGTGTACTTTCAAAACAAACAACACCTGCCAATTGCCCGTTTAAAAATATGGGCACATCAAGCATTGATTTGATCTGATTTTTAGTGAAATAGAGTTTCTGGAATTCAGAAGTTTCTAACTTATTAAAAACATCCGGAGCATTAATAATTGCTTTGTTTTTTAGCGTTTCAAAATATATAGGATATGATTCTTTATCTAGAATATTTTTGTCGTTTAGGTTTTGATTGTCAACACTAAATATGTTTTTGCAACGAATTAAATCTTTATAATATTTCCAGAAACTGACTCTGTTTGTTTTGCTTACTGTCGCAGCTTCTTTTACAATAAAATCGATAACAGTGTTTAAATCATTGTATTTGCTAAAATCGGTTGTTGAGAGTTTTTTTGTCGAATTGTTGTAAGCTTCAATTTTTTTGAGACGTCTTTTTTTCTCGTTTTCGATGTTTTTTATTTCTGTAATATCTCTTGCGATACCTGCAAAACCAATTGTTTCGCCCAGATCATTTTTGCGAACAATAATTTTTTGCGAAATCCATACTTCTAATCCGTTTTTCTTTAAAACCGGAATTTCTATTGTTGGGAAATTATTTTCGTTGATTACCAGATTTTCATAGAAGTCTACGGCGCCTCTAATGTAATGTTCGTGAATGAAATTAGAATAATGTTTTGATATGATTTCATTTTCAGAATAACCTAAAATTGAGAATCCAAACTCATTTATAAAAGTAAAATGGCCGGCAGCATCAATTTCAAAAATAATATCAGTGGCGGTTTGGATTAGATTTTTGTATTGATCCTGAACATTGATTTGCTCTGTAACATCCTGACCAATACTGATAATTAAGTCGTCAGAGAATTTTTTATCTTTCCATTGAATGTATTTAAACTCTCCATTTTTACTCTTTAATTTTCGAATATAAAGTTTATTTTCTTCATAATTTACCGGGAAATTGTTTTCGATAAACCCTTCATCTTTTGTAAGTCTCCAGAAATCAAAACCCATCACTTCGTCTGGTAAATAACCTAAAATTGAGTTTACTGTTTCACTGCAAAATAATATGGCTCCTCTTTGATTTGTAGCAATAGTCAATGAATTTCCCTTATGAACAATTTCGTTTGCAAATCTAAAATTATCCCGATTGTTTAATAAAACAGCATATTTTACCTGATTGATAATGAATATCAGGATGCAAAAATTGATTAATAATACAGAAGATTTTATCGGTATTAAATGAAAAGCAACTGTTAAGAGTAGAAAAGTAAAGACGAGGCCAACAAAAAACCAGTATACTTTTATGGGTTTCAGAATGTTGTAAGAGAAGAAAAAGGAGATTAAAAAAACAATAATCGGGACAACATCGTTTGAAAGACGGACAATATTAAAGCAAACATAAGAAATGTAAATAAAGAAGCAGCCTATAAATATTTGCTGAATTTTATCTCTAAGCCATTTGACTTTGTCTGTTATTAAATAAACAAGGAGTACAAAGAAACCAATTGAAACATTGACGATTAGTAAACTTTTGGGTCTTATTTTGAAGATTTCATTTATGATTTCGATTACAATAACCGCAATACCAAAGAACAAAATATACAATTGATATTCTTTGCCAGCTGCTTCGGTTTCTTTCTTTTTTTCAATAAAAGTACCAATTCGGGCTTTTATTCTAAAAAACTGATAAATCAATAATGCGAGAAAAGCAAGTAGAGATAATCCTAAAAGAATGAGTTTAGGATTGTTGTAGAAAATGATATCAGAGTTGAAAACATACCAGTTTGTAATAATTGATTTCAGGAAATTACTAAAAATAGCAATTCCTGAAATCAATGAATTGAACAAACTATAGCTAACTACCATAGAATTTGGGGTATGTTGGTTTAGTAAAATAGCATTTTTTGAAAGTTCTAAAAAAGAGTAGGTTAGGCTCTTCGTTTACTTAGAAATTTCAGTTTTATTCTAAATCCGATTGTCCAATGGAGTCAATTGAATCTTTAATTTCTTCTTCTTCGCTAAAAATAGAGAAGTAAGTTGCATAAGTTACAGAGCTATTAAAAACAGCTGTAAAAAGTATTCCGATACAACATGCAAAAATTCCAATGACAGAACCGATAAAACCGGTAATAAATAAGGCAAAAATTAGTAAAGGATTTTTTGTTACAACGATCAGACTTGATTTTATGGCCTCTATTGCATTTAGTTTTCCAAAAATTACTAACGGAATTGCTAAAAACGTAAAAAAGGATATGAAAATTGAAATTGCAGTTCCTAAGAGATTGATTCCCTGGCTTTCAAGAGCAGCAGAAATTGCATTACTGACCAATGCAAGAATTAAGGCCATTATAAATAACTGAGAAAAATAAGGAGATTTATAGTAAGTAAACATTGTTGAAACATTAAACTCTTCGTCTTTGTCAGCGCAATCTGCCATTTTAAGAAATCCTGCTCCAAAAGGGGCAAGTAAAGCAGCAAATACTGAAAAGGCAGCTATTGAAAGAAGCTGTTCTAAGTAAGATAATTTTTGATTTTCTAAACCTTGAATAAAATCTCTATTGATTGCTCCTACGCCATAATAGGTAACTGCCAGTCCCATGACAAGGATTCCAACAATGACTGAAAAGACCAATATGATAAGCCCGGAATAAAGTGCTATTTTTTTGTAGTTTTCGAAAGCGTAATTAAAAGTGGATCCAAAATCTATGGTATATCCATTTTTTTTGATGTCTTCAATTTGGTCAAGTGTAGATTTCATTCTAAGTAAAATTGTTTTATATGCTTGTAATTTAAGCGGTTTAATGTGACGTAAATATAATATTTTTAATCAATTTCTTATGAAAATCTACAAAACATTACGAAATCGTTTTTTATTACTTACAGCCAGTCTAATAAACGTTTAATAGAAGATAATTTGTCTTTGTAAGGGGCATATCGCATTGGTAAATCAAGCCAGTTTCCTTTTTTGACGACTGCTTTATGGTGCGAAAAAGTATCAAAACTCAATTGACCGTGATAAGCGCCAATTCCGCTATGGCCAACACCGCCAAAGGGTAATCTTTTATTAGAAAAATGAATAACAGTGTCGTTAATACAACCACCGCCAAAAGAATAGGTTGCAATTAGTTTTTTTGCAAATGATTTATTTTCGCTAAAGACATAAAAAGCAAGAGGCTTTTCATAACGGCTAACTACATTTTGAATATCGGCTTGGGTTTCGTAAGTTAGAATTGGTAAGATTGGGCCAAATATTTCTTCTTTCATCACAGGACTATCTAAATCTGGTTCTTCAATTATTGTTGGAGGAATGTAAAGATTGCTTGCGTCAGTTTCTCCGCCAAAAACAACTTTCTCTTTTTCGATCATACTGTCCAGACGAACCCAATTTTTAGTATTGATAATGCGGGCAAAATCTGGAGATTTTTCTATTTTCTTGCCGTAAGCCTTTGTGATTTCTTCTATTAAGAAAGAAAGGAAATTGGTTTTCATATTTTTCTGAACCAAAATATAGTCGGGCGCAATACAAGTTTGTCCTGCATTTATAAATTTTCCCCAGACAATTCGTTTCGCAGCTAATTTTAAATTGGCAGTTTCGTCAATAATGCAAGGATTTTTTCCGCCTAATTCTAATGTTACCGGAGTCAGATTTTCGGCAGCGGCTTTGGCAATAATTTTACCAACTGAAACACTTCCAGTAAAGAAAATATAATCCCAGCGTTTTGCCAGAAGTTTATTCGAAACTTCAACACCGCCTTCAAAAACATCAACGTGATTGATATGAAATGTTTTTTCGATAATCTTAGCAATTATTGATGAGGTGTTGGGAGTGAGTTCAGAAGGTTTTAAAATAACCCTGTTTCCGGCTGCCACGGCAGAAATCAAAGGACATAAAGCCAATTGAAAAGGATAATTCCAAGGTGCAATAATCAGGACATTTCCGTATGGTTCTTTAAAGATATAATCTGTAGAAGGAAAATTGAGAATTGATGGTAAAACGCGTTTTGGCTTTGCCCAATTATAAATATTTTTGATCGTGTCTTTAAGTTCCGAAATGACATAATTTGTCTCGGTTAAAACAGCTTCAAATTCGGGCTTTTTAAAATCATCGTATAAAGCTTTTACAATTAAATCTTCGCTTTTTTGAATGTTATACAACAATTTTTTTAGCGTTTCTTTTCTGTATCCGATGTCGTTTTTATAGTCCATTTTTATAATTCACTTGATTTTTGTCTATGCAAGTTAATCGATAAAAATTAAAAAATTAACAATTGTATCATAAAATCACAACGCATTCCAAATTGTTTCGTCCGGAGTAGGAGCTACGATTGTAATGGTTTCTTTAGAAACAGGATGCACAAAAACTAATTTTCTGGCATGAAGATGAATTCCGCCATCAGGATTGCTTCGGTCAAAACCATATTTTAAATCTCCCTTAATTGGAGATCCAATTGCTGCCAATTGCGCTCTAATTTGATGATGGCGACCAGTATGCAAATTAATTTCTAATGCCACATAATTTTGAAGTTCTTTAAAAACAGTATAATCTAAACTGGCAATTTTACTATCCGGAACTTCTTTTAAATGTGCTTTTGAAGTATTATTTTTCTCGTTTCTTTTAAGATAATGAACCAATTTGGCAGTTGTTTCCTGAGGTTTATTCTTGACAATTGCCCAATACGTTTTTTGAGTTTCGCGATTGCTGAACATTTCGTTCATGCGAGTTAATGCTTTACTGGTTCTGGCAAAAACAACAATTCCGGTTGTGGGTCTGTCTAAACGATGAATCACACCCAGAAAAACGTCACCAGGTTTATTGTATTTGTCTTTAATGTATTCTTTGACAACATCTGATAAAGGTTTATCTCCCGTTTTATCACCTTGCACAATATCGCCTACGCGCTTATTGATCACAATTATGTGATTGTCTTCGTGCAAAATTTGGAGGTTGTTTTTGTTGGAAAGAATTTTCATTTTAGACGTATGTGGAAATTTTATATTGAAAGAAGTTTGGCTAAAGCCTTTAAATGATCTTAAAAAAGATACCTCCAGCTAAAGCTGGAGGCTATTGAGTTTTTCAATTTTTAAAACCTTTGAACCTTTGTCACTTTGAGCCTTTGAACCTAAAAAAGAAATCTTAGAATCTCAGTAACTTAGAACCTTAGTACCTTAGTACCTTTAAAAAATCTAGTATTGTTCACCTGAATTTGGGAAATCACGAGACTTCACATCAGCTGCATATTGACCAATTGCTTTTGTCATGTCATCGTATAAATTTAAGTAACGACGTAAGAAACGCGGACTAAATTCATTATTCATTCCTAACATATCATGAATAACCAAAACTTGTCCGTCAACACCACCTCCGGCACCAATTCCGATAACTGGAATTGAAATACTTTCAGCAACTTTTTGAGCTAAATCGGCTGGGATTTTTTCTAAAACAATAGCAAAACAACCTACTTTTTCAAGCAATTTTGCATCTTCGATTAGTTTTTCAGCTTCTTCGTCCTCTTTTGCACGTACGCTGTAAGTTCCAAATTTATAAATCGATTGTGGAGTTAAACCCAAATGTCCCATAACAGGAATTCCGGCATTTAATATTTTTTTGATAGATTCTTTTATTTCTTTTCCTCCTTCAAGTTTCACGGCGTGTCCCCCACTTTCTTTCATGATTCTAATAGCAGAACGCAAAGCTTCTTTTGGATCAGACTGGTAACTTCCAAAAGGTAAATCTACCACAACTAACGCTCTTTCAACAGCACGAACTACAGATGAAGCGTGATAGATCATTTGATCTAAAGTAATTGGCAACGTCGTTTCGTGACCCGCCATAACATTTGATGCTGAATCGCCCACTAAAATCACATCGATTCCTGCGGTATCAACAATTTTGGCCATTGTAAAATCGTAAGCGGTAAGCATAGAGATCTTTTCTCCGTTGCTTTTCATTTCGATTAATGACTTTGTTGTGATTCTTTTATAATCTTTTTTTGCTACTGACATTTTGAGTTTTTTTGAAGGTGTAAAAGTATTGAATAATTATAAATTGAAATCAGCAATAGAGGAATATTTCTATAGTAAATAACTTTCCGTCTTTGAAATCAATTTTAAATTCACTGTCTTCTAATTGAATAGAATAACTGTGTGGTGATTTTATAGAAGCACTAATATAAGTTCCGTATTTTTCTATAAAGGATTTTTCAGACAATGTATCGTCCAAAACCGAATTTGCATTAAAAACAAGTTTGTTGTTTTCGTTGATAAAAACTTTAGTAATTTCTACCTGATTTTTTTTCTCGTCTACTGAAGCTTCTAAATCTGGATAATAATAAAAAAGGTCACTTAAATAAACGCCGCATCCATCATCTACAGTTACTTTTCTGGAAGGTTTTCCGAATATTTTTACCAGGTCTTTTTGAGAGAAGAATAAAGATTTGGTTTTTACGTCTTTCAATATAAATTCTGCTTTTTTGGTAAAAGCCCTGACTTCTTCCTCTTTTTTATGTTTGGCTGCACCTTTGGCTATAGCCATATTCAATTCAGTATCTGCAAGAAGTTTTGGATCATTTAATTGTTTTACAACTTCATAATATCTTTGGTAAGCAGGAGCCAATGTAGAATTTTCGCTGTTCCATGCCAATTCAACGATTCTTTCGCCAACGGTTTTACGATCAGCAACAGCGTTAATATCCAGTTTGTCGAATTCTTTTAATAAAGCATTAAAATCAGGTCTTTTTCCAATGAATTTTCTAAGCGTAAATTGTGCATATTCATCACTAAAACTACCATTTATATTGACCCATTCGTCTGGATTTTTAGGAAGATAATTAACAGCAACAGGATCTCCTGTATATAAAATTTCTCTAATTTTTGAGTTCTTATCTGGTTGTGTTCTCGCTTTTAAACCGGCAACCAAAACAAAGAGATGATTGCTACCGTAATAATTGTCACCGCCTTCTATAATTGGGTTTTCGCTGTCTTTTGTCTGAATGTCTTTGGCATTTAATCGTTCAGCAATAAAGTTCTCCGGAACATAACCTTCAGAGAAATTATCGGCTTTTACTTTATACCAGCCATTTTCATTTTTTGAAAGTAATTGTACTTCGGCACCATATTTAAAATAACCCAAAAAATCAGCAGAAGTGTTTTTAGAAGTATATAATCTTGTATCTGAATTTAGAAAATAACGATCTTGAGAATGTGATAAAACCGAGCAAAACAATAAGGCGAAAAGAAAGTGGTATTTTTTCATGGAATATATTTTGGAAGATTTTTTTTGCCACAGATTAAAAGATTAAAAAGGATTATTTAATCTGTGTGAATCCTTTTAATCTGTGGCTAACTTTTTTTTAACAATCCGCCAAATTTACGGCAATTGCCAATCCGCCTTCGGAGGTTTCTTTGTATTTAGAATTCATATCTTTTGCGGTTTCCCACATCGTATTAATTACTTTATCCAAAGGCACTTTTGCGTTTTTAGAATCCGTTTCAAGGGCCAATTCGGCAGCATTTATGGCTTTTATGGCGCCCATCGTATTTCTTTCGATACACGGAATCTGAACCAAACCGCCAATTGGATCACAGGTTAAACCTAAATGATGTTCCATAGCGATTTCGGCAGCCATTAAAACCTGAGCAGGAGTTCCGCCCATTAATTCGCAAAGCGCCGCTGCAGCCATTGATGACGAAACACCAATTTCGGCCTGACAACCGCCCATTGCAGCTGAAATAGTAGAACCTTTTTTAAAGATACTTCCAATTTCTCCGGCAACCATCAAAAATTGTTTGATTTCTTTTTCGCCTGCATTATGGTTTTCAATTACCAGATAATACATTAAAACGGCAGGAATTACACCCGCGCTTCCGTTTGTAGGAGCAGTAACAACACGACCTAAAGAAGCATTTACTTCATTCACGGCAAGTGCAAAACAACTTACCCATTTTAAGATCTGGCGAAATTTCACTTCGGTTTTTCTAATTTCTTCCAGCCAGCTTTGTGGATCTGAATAATTAGATAAACCTATTAAGTTTTGGTGCATGTCAAAAGCTCTTCTGCGAACGTTTAATCCGCCGGGAAGAATTCCTCCGGTGTGACAGCCAATATACATACATTCTAACATTGTGTTCCAGATGCGCATTAATTCTGAGTGAATTTCGGCTTCAGAACGCATTGATTTTTCGTTTTCATAAACAATTTCAGAGATTGATTTGTTTTCTGAAACCGTATAATTTAAAAGCTCAACAGCATTTTGAATCGGGAATGGGAAAGCACATTTTATAACCTCATTGATTTTGGCATTTGTGCGTTCTTCTTTCACAACAAAACCTCCTCCAATAGAATAAAACGTAGATTCATACTCAGAATCATCTGCTTTATAAGCCGTAAATTTTAATCCATTGGCATGAAAGGGAAGGAATTCTTTATTGAAAACAATATCCTGAAGAAAATAAAACGGAATTTTGTATTGGTTAGCCAAAACAATTTCGTTCGTGTCTTCGATTGTTTTAATAATTCCTGCAATATTCTCAACGGGAATATATTCAGGATCCTGACCACTTAAACCCAACATAACTGATAAATCAGTAGCGTGACCTTTTCCGGTTAACGAAAGCGATCCGTATAAATCGACTTTTACACGTTTAATCTGGTCTAAAATTGATTCGTCTTTCAGCTCTTCCAAAAAACGTTCTGCGGCTCTCCAAGGTCCTAAAGTATGTGAACTTGAGGGACCAACACCAATTTTAAGCATATCAAAAACAGAGATACATTCTTCCATTGTGTAATTTTTATTAAGACAAAGATAATTGAATAATGCAAAGATGATTTACTTTGAATTAGAAATCTTGCGATTTTGTTTAAAATAAATATTAAATTTTAGTAATTTGGTAACGAATCAAATTTTATTACTTAATATGCGGTTTTCGTGAAAAGTTCGCAATTTTTTTAGGTATTTTTGTGATGAAGCAATCACTAGAGAATCCGATTTTTTTAGTTTTAAATAAATTGGTAAATAATAACTTCTGAAATCTCATTTTAATTTTGAACTTCTTTTTTTGCGAAAGATTAAAATACCACCAAGAAGATAAAATTATAATATGATAGAATTTTTCAAGCATTTTATACACGAATTCGAATTACCACTTAGTAACCCAGTATTGATTTTTTCGTTGATACTTTTTATTATACTGCTGTCTCCCATTTTACTTAAAAAAATAAATATCCCCGGTATCATCGGACTTATTATTTCCGGGGTTATCATAGGGCCTCACGGATTAAATATTCTGGCAAAAAACTCTGCAGTCGATTTATTTTCGACAATTGGACTTCTCTATATCATGTTTATTGCCGGTCTTGAACTCGATATGAATGAGTTTAAAGCGAATAGAAATAAGAGTTTATTGTTTGGTTTTTTTACTTTCATTTTACCGCTTTCGATAGGATTTCCGGTTTGTTTTTATTTACTGAAATATGATTTTAATGCCAGTTTTTTAACCGCAAGCATGTTTGCAACACATACTTTGGTAGCGTATCCAATTGTGAGTAAACTTGGAATTGCAAAAAATCAGGCAGTTGCTATAACTGTTGGAGGAACGATTTTAACTGATACAGCCGTTTTGATTATTTTGGCTGTCATTATGGGAAGCAGTCAGGGAAATCTGAATCAGGCTTTTTGGATAAAACTAACAGTTTCATTAGCTATTTTCTCGGCAATTATGTTTTTGGTTATTCCGAGGATTGCAAAATGGTTTTTTAAGAAATTAGAAAGCGAGAAACACGCCCATTATATTTTTGTGCTTTCAGTCGTTTTCTTCGCCGCGTTTTTGGCCGAAGTAGCAGGAGTAGAGCCAATTATTGGAGCATTCGTTGCCGGTTTGGCACTGAATCCATTAATTCCCCATTCGTCAGCATTAATGAACAGAATTGAGTTTATAGGAAACTCGTTATTTATTCCTTTTTTCCTGATTTCTGTGGGAATGTTGGTCGATATTAGCGTAATTCTTAGCGGGCCAACAGCTTTAATTGTTGCAGGAACTTTGAGTGTTGTCGCTATTTTTGGAAAATGGATTGCAGCATTTTTTACTCAAATTGTTTTTAAATATACAAAGACTGAAAGACAGCTTATTTTTGGATTAAGCAGTGCACACGCGGCTGCAACTCTTGCCGTTATTTTGGTTGGATTTAAAGCACAAATTCTGGACGAAAACATCTTAAACGGAACGATTATCTTAATCCTGATTACTTGTATCGTAGCTTCGTTTGCCACTGAAAAAGCGGCTAAAAAGATTGCGATTTGCGAAGAAGAAGTTTCGCATGAAGATGCATACGGCGATCAGATTCTGGATGAACATATATTGATTCCGTTAGCAAAAACTTCGGCGACAGCCAGTTTATTAGATTTTGCACTTTTGATAAAAGACAAGAAATCAGCTAATCCGGTGACATTGTTAACCATTGTTCCAAATAACGATCAGGCCGAAATTAATATTTTGAAGTATCGAAAAGCCGTTGATAAATTTGTAATTCAAGGATCAGCCTCAGAAGTAAAAATTAATACAATTGCCAGAATCGATCATAATCCTGCAAGCGGAATTGCGAGAACTTCTAAAGAAATCATGTCAGATATTGTGATTGTAGGCTGGCCAAGAAAAACAGGTTTCCTGGATAAAATTTTTGGAGAAAATGTAGATTCAATCATCAATAATGTAGACAAAAGTTTATTTATTTGTAGATTTCAAAAAACATTTATAGAAGAAAAAAGATTGGTTTTTATTTGCCCGCCTTTTTCTGAAAGAGGAGTTGGATTTCATCTTTTGTTACAAAAAATCTGTAGATTATCACAAGAATTAAGTATTCCGATTGTGATTTATGCCGAGTATAAAACGCATCAGGCTATTCAGGAAATTGCGGCTAAATTGAAGTTGAATGCCAAATTAGGTTTTAAAAGTATTTTGGATTGGGATAATTTTGAATCTATTTCAGATGAAATAAAACCAACGGATTTAATTGTTTTCAACTTATCCAGAAAAGGTTCCGTTTCTTACCAATCAATTTTTGATAAATTACCTCAGAAATTCGAAAAATCATTCAGTGATAATAACCTGATTTTGGTTTACGCTCAGGACGATCGCAAAGAAACGGCGATGGATGCTTATGAAGATTTTAGCGCTACACCATTAACAAAAGGTCTTGAAGCGATTGAGCAAATTGGTCGTGGTTTAGGCAATATTTTGAAGAAAGGCTAGTTAATGTAGAATATTACTTACAATAAAAAAATGATGCAGAAGTTTCCAATAATTATATTGATGTTTTTAAGTTTTGCTGTAACAGCACAAAACAAAATGAAAAGTACTGAAGAACTTATAGATAAAAAAGATCCGGCTTGGGCAACTGTCGAAGACTGGATTAAAACGGCAAAAAACAAAGTTGAGGTTTTGCCTGTAGATGCTGTAAAAGCAAAAGAAACACTGTATAATACCCAAGTGACAACGCGTTCGACAATGGGAGCAGTTGTTTTTATGACTGGCGGAATTTTGGTTGATGATGGCTGGATTAGAATTTTGGGTTCGGGAAATTCAAGATTTAATCGCACACTTTCGGATTGGAACAAAGGAAAATCGTTTAAAGAATTTGGCGAAACACCATCTTTTATATTAATTGCAGATGATGCAATTGGTGGTTTTTATCTTTTAAATGGAGGCGGGTTAGGAACTGATTTAGGAAAGATTTATTATTTTTCTCCTGATAATCTCGAATTTGAACCACTGGATATTACGTATTCTGAGTTTTTAGGATTTTGTTTTAATAATGATTTAGATAAATTCTATGAAGGCAACAGATGGAATGGATGGCGACAAGATGTTTCGAAATTAAAAGGCGATGAGGTTTTTAATTTTTATCCTTTTCTATGGACCGCCGAAGGAAGCGATATTAATAAAAGCTCAAGAAAAATAATTCCGATTCAGGAACAATATAGTTTAAATCTGGATTTACGAAAACAACTTGGTTTTGATCAGTAAAGTTTAGTTCTAAGATATTGTACTGAAATATATTTGTAAAATAGAATTTAACTCATGGAAGATCTACAAGAAATTTTTAAGTAACCCATTTTCGTCTTAGTTTCATAAATGGTTTTTCTATTATTTGATGAAGTATAAAGGCAATCATGATGCATGAAATAATACAGATTATTAAACTGAAAGTACTGCTTGAATCAAAACCAAAATAACTTAAAAGCATCTGTGTAATATGAATAATTCCCTTATGAATTAAGTAAATACCATAAGATAATGTGGCGATGGAAGTAGTGATTTTTGAATTAATCTGATATAAAAAACTGGTTGGTGAAATGGCGCCAATAACCATAAATCCATATCCGATTCCTATTAAAGGGAATCCAAAAATGGAAGCATAAAAAGAATGTTCTTCATAACATAAAAAGTAAGCTGCAACTAATGTAATTAAGCTAACTATAAAAAAAAGATTTCCATACTTAGAAATTACGTTCCATAAAGCGGGTATAAATTGATATACTGCTGCAATAGAAACTCCAATTAAAAGTCCATCTAAACGATTATAAGTTGGATAATAGATGTATTTGTACCAAAAAAGCCATGCATTTTCGTCTACAGTATGAGGAAGATATAAGATTTTCCAACTATAAAATCGAATAATCAAACCAAAAATAAAAAGTCCGATTAAAACCCAATAGGCTTTATGAAATTGTTTGTATTTCTGCAAAAGAATAAGTGCAATTGGTAAAAGAAAATAAAAATGCTCTTCGACACAAAGTGACCAAGCGTGCGAAAAAGTTCCAAAATCGCGAAGGTTTAAGTCGAAATTTTGGGTAAATGTTAGTAGTTTCCATATTGGAGGAAGCGCCTCACGCTCTCTAAATAATGGAATTAAAAAGTAAACTCCTGTTACAAACCAAAATAAAGGAAGAATTCTGAAAAAACGTTTTAAAAAGAAATCTTTAAATGAAATTCTAACATCATTTTTAATTTGAAAAAATAACTGAGAAGATATTAAAAAACCGCTTAAAACGAAAAATAAATCTACACCTGTCCAACCAAATTTTGCTATATTTGGTAACCATTCAGGACATTCAAAAAGTTGATAATGAAATAAAAAGACGAAACATATTGCAAAAGCGCGTAAATGATCTAATCCATATAATTTTTTGTGCACTTTGGAATTGATTTGTTTTTTGATGAATATTTTTTGATAGCTTATCGAATGAAAAAAGAACTTTTCGACAGCAAAGATAATTGAATTACAAAAGTTTCTTTCTCAAAAAAAAGGCTTTTATTAACAACTTTTTTTGTCCGATTTTAGATGATTTTAAAATTAAAAAAAGAAAGAAAATGCAACACAAAGCAGTATCAATCCGACCATTTATTGGAGCCAAAGATTTTGAAATCTCCAGAAGTTTCTATCAGGATTTAGGTTTCGAAGAAGGAGTTTTAGATCCAAAGTTTTCTGTTTTTAAAACAGGAGATTTAGCCTTTTATCTTCAGGATTATTATGATAAAAGCTGGAATGAAAACACGATGATTTTTCTTGAAGTCGAAGATGTTGATTACTATTACAACGAACTTTTGAAACTCAATCTGACTAAAAAATATGGTGTAAAACTAACTCCAACGAGTCATTTTGATTGGGGAAGCGAATGTTTTTTACACGATCCATCCGGTGTTTTATGGCATTTTGGGAAGTTTAATAAGTAAAAGTTTTTTTGCCACGAATTTGCTTCGCCTGTTCGCTATCGCTCGAGTCACAAATTTTCACTAATTGTATTGGCGTAAAAATATTTCTCATTAAGTTGAATTTTAAATTAATACATGTTTTCATTCGTTCTAATTCGTGAAATTCGTGGCAGAGAAAAAATAAATTCGTGGCGAAAAAATCATAAAGTAAAATCTCCTAAATGTATTGTGTTTTCTTGTTTTTGATACCAGTCATTATAAACCAATTCTATTTTATCAACCGTAAATGTTCCAAAATTATAATTACGAAATTTGGCTGCAACGTCTATTAATTGTTTTGGATTTTGAAGTTTTTCCTGAAATCTCATTACTGTAGAATGTGCGGTTGAAATTACATAACGACTATCAATGCTTTGTTCTAAAGTCGATTTTTTAAAATTCGCGCGCAGTTTATCTCTTAGATTATTCAAAGATTCATCCGTTGGAAACCCCTGAATCATTATAGCAGAAGATGAAGCGGTAACACCTCGAAATTCGATTTTGATTTCGCCTAAATCTATTAAACTTTTTTGAATGATTTCAGCATAATCTTCAATTGTAATTTTATCTAAACTAAAGCCTTCATAGCAAGAAATAATAGACAGTACAGTAATATGAATATCTGAATTTGGATAGTAATACTGCAAAGGATCAATTGCTTTTAATTCGTTTAGAAACAACTGAATATTAGCTTTAATTGCTTCGTCTGGTCTAATTAATAATGTAATCCCAAAACGGGAATAAGATTTTTTATCAATTTGAGAATCTAATTTGTAGTTACCGGCTAAAATAGCTTCAGAAGACTTTTTGTAGAGTTCGTTATAATGTTCTTGTAAGTTCATTTAATATCATTTCGTTTTCGCTTTTTCCAGATTTTGTTTTACTCTGAATTTTACAATTTTAGTAATCAAATCATAAGGCATGGGTTGATTTAAAGGAAATTGAACAGAACCTTTTCCTGATTTATATTTCGAAAGTTCTGCCGCAAAAGCTTCATGACCGCTTGGTAAAGCGTACAAACCAATATGATTTTTGTAGGCAGCAAAATAAACCACGATCCCGTTTTGATCAAAAGCCGGCATCGAATAACTGATTTTCTCTTTAGCATCCGGAGCAGCTTTCTGAATGGTCATTCTAACTTTCTCTAAAATCTCCTGAACATCATTTGGGAATGCACCAATGTATTCGTCGATATTTTCGGGTTTCTTTATGTCCATGGGTTTTAGTTTTTTTGTTTCAGGTTTAAAAAGTTTCAAGTTTCAGGTTTCAAGTTCGTTGCGAAAACCTGAAACTTGAAACCTGAAACAAAATAAACTTTTCTACGCAAGACCTTTCGGGAATCTGTCTAAAACTAAATTTAGCTGAATTTTATGCTCTAAATAGGCTTTTGCCCCAGCTAAAACTAACGTAAAACCTTCGGTCGAATTTCGAACCTGATCGATTATTTTATCTGAATCGCCTTTTAAACCGGAATTGATGATGCTTATAAAAGTTTCATTTTCGTTTAACGGAGTAAAAATCCATTCTACTAAAGTAGTTTCAGTTGGATTTCCCCATTCGATAACAATTTTTTTATTTTCCTGTAAAACATGCGTTGTAACAGTCAACGAAAAACCATACATTTCCCATGTCCATTCAGTTGTCGTGTCCTGCTCTAATTTTCCGGAACCTTTTGTGAACCAAAATTTACGGGTAATTTCCGGATCAATAAAAGCCTGAAAAACTTCTGAAACAGGTTTTCTAATCAGCATTTCGGCTTTTGCGAAGTGGTTGTTTTCTGTTTTCATATTTGATTTATGAAATGTTTGTTTGTTAATTGTTAATTGTAAAATGTGAAACTTGAAACTTGAAACTTGAAATAATTTTTTCGAACCTCTAATTTAAGAAAGAATTTCCAATTACTTTAATAAAAAAATCCACACAAGTTTTAAGTTGTATGGATTTTAAATTCTGAAATTATATTTTTTATTCTCTAATTGTAGTTTTATCATGCAAAGCAATTTCGGCAATTTCATCTTTACGTTTAAAACTTACGCCTTTGTGTTGTTGCATGTATCGGATAAGATCATTTGCAGCTTTTACCATTTGTGGAGTTCCACCAATGCGATCATGAAAACTAATAGACATTTGTCGGCGTTGTGTTTCGCTTTCGGTGTATAGCTGGTCAAATTCCATTTTGACCTGTTGTAGAAATTGGTCAGCCGAAAAGTTTTTTCCTTCGATCAAAACAATATCATTACATCGAAGTGTATACGGAATCACGGCAAAATCTTTATTTTGTATCTGGATAATAAAAGGTTCATCGCGGCTAAGATCATCAATATGATATTTGAAACCAAGTTCCTGTAAGATGTTAAGAGTGTTGGTGCCACGACGCAGCCAGTTTGAATTATAGCCAATAGGAGTAAAGCCTGTTACGGTTTTTATGGCATCAACGCCGTCTTTAATGAATTTTTTCTCCTCATCATAAGGCATTGTATATTGCGTGCTCCAATTCATTCCGTGAGCAGCAGCTTCATGACCTCTTTGTACAATTTCTTTGGCGAGTTGCGGATTTTTTAAAACAGCAGTTCCTACCATGTGCGAAGTAACTTTTATACCTAATTTATCCCAATTGTCCAGCATTCTGGGAATCCCTTCTTTATATCCGTAATCGTACCAGGTTGCAGAAGGAAGATCGATATAACCCTTTTGTATATTTTGAGGAAACGGACTTTCTGCATTTTGGGGTTGGCCACCAGCTTCAAATTGCATCGAAATTGAAACAATTAATCTGGAACCATCGGCCCATTTTGTTTTTTGGGGAGTTAATAGAGGAGTCGTTTTGGGAATTTCTGAAAAAGCTTCAATAGGATTCATCATTCCTGCCATTCCGATAATTCCGGTTTGTTTTATAAAATTGCGTCTTGAACTCATGGTTTTTATTTTTTAATTAAAAGATCAATAGCCCAATTATTAGCATCAATAAAATGTAGTAATAAAGCAAAAATAACGATGTGAATGAGTTGAGACGGAATTGCTTCCCAGTTCTCAATCATTGCTGTTCCAAACAATAACGCTAACATTACAAAACCTCCGGCGATCAAAGATGGTTTTGTAAATAAACCTAATAATAAGAGTAAACCAATTGTAAATTCGGCTATTGGTAAAATGTAGCTAAAAGGCGTAACAATGATTTTAGGCAGCATAGAATTTTCAAAACTGCCAATCATCCAGTTACTAAAAGTGGTTAATTTTGGCAGGCGTACCAATCCGTGACCAAACATGCTAATTGCAATAGCAAGGCGTAATAATAAAAAAGAAGTTGTTTCCATTTTGTATGATTTTATAGTACAAAGTTGAGAAGAACAACTTTTTTAAATTTGTACAATCATTGGATTAATTTGTATTTTTGGAAAATGGAAATTAGAAATTTATACCATCCTTTTGAACTTCAGTTTTTAGAAGTTTTAGAATATGAAGCCAAAGAACGCAAGAACACGTTTTTTGAAATGGTTTTTGTTTTAGAAGGAAAAGGTATTCAGATTATCAACGATCACCGATTACCGTATAGCAGCGATAAGTTATTTTTGATTTTTCCGCAAGACACGCATAGTTTTGAAGTCATAGAGAAAACAAAGTTTTTCTTTATCAGATTTCATGATAGTTATCTCAAAACACAAAACAGTGATTGGATTCAGAAATTAGAATTTATCTTTCATAATCACAATCATTTGCCGGGCTGTATTTTAAAAACCGTAACTGATAAACCGTTGTTACGCGCAATGGTAGAAGGGTTGATTAGAGAAAAGAATAATAATTTTCCGCAGCAGCAAGAAGTAATCAAACAAATCCTGAATACTATTATTACTATTGCTGCCAGAAATATTTCGCTTGTTTCACCGCTTGCATTTAACCAATCTAATGCTGAACCCAGTTTAGATTTATTGAATTATGTGCATCATAATATTTATCAGCCGGAGGAATTAAAAGCAGCAAAAATGGCGTTGAAATTTAATGTTTCGCCCACTTATATCAGTGAGTATTTTAAAACTAAAACCGGACAAAGTATCCAACAATATACAATTGCCTATAAAATAAAACTAATCGAAACCCGATTGAGATTTACCAATATGCAAATTAATGAAATTGTATATGAATTCGGTTTTAGCGATGCAAGTCACTTAAATCGGATATTTAAAAAATATAATGGTTTGAATCCCAGTGATTATAAAAAGCAGTTTAAGAACTAGAATTTATCCTTGTTTTTAGTTTTATACGATGTCCTTATCAATCCATTTTCCAACGGTTGGCGCTACATAATTTTTCATTTTATCTAATAAATCATCAATATTATCACTTACCAAAAGCATGTTTTGATTGGCTTCTTTCAGTAAACCTTTTTTGACCATTGTTTGAGTTAATTCAATTAATGAATCATAAAATCCGTTGATGTTTAGTATTGCGATTGGTTTTTTATGCAAACCTAATTGTGCCCATGCCAGCATTTCGAAAAGTTCTTCAAGAGTTCCAAAACCACCCGGAAGTGCGATAACACCATCACATAAATCGTTCATTTTGGTTTTTCTTTCGTGCATACTTTCTACCCGAATTAATTCGGTCAAACCAAGATGTGCAATTTCTTTAGATCGCAAAAAGTTCGGAAGAACACCAATTGCTTTTCCGCCTTCATTAAGAACTCCATCTGCAACAGCGCCCATTAAACCAACGTTTGCGCCACCATAAACTAATTCTATATTTTGTTTGGCCAATGTTTGTCCCAGCAAAGTTGCCTGTTCTTTATAAATTTCTTCGGTACCAAAACTTGATCCGCAGAAAACCGTTATTCTTTTCATTGTATTAAGAGTTATAAATTATGAATTATACCTTTTTAAGTTCGTATTCAAAGTGAAGTATATCAAGACCGTTAATAGTAAAAATAACTTCATTTACTTTTTCAGCGCCAAGTTTTAATACCGCTTTTTGAGAACGATAATTTGCTTCGCCTACATGAAAAATCACGGAATTTAGATGTTCAAAAGCATAATCTATCATTAATTTTTTTACAGATTTATTATACGGTCCGCCCCAGAATTTTCTGGAAATAAAAGTATATCCAATTCCTACGTTTGATATTTCCGGATTATAATCATAGAATCGGGTCGTTCCCATAACTTCATTGGTTGCTTTATCTAAGATCAAAAAAGCGCCTTTAGAATTTATTGCGGATTCAAAAAAGGGCTTGAAATTTTCTAATTTGTATCTGTCTTTTATAGGGTATTGTTCCCAAATCAGAGGATCTGAACCTGCTTGATAAAGTTCTTCAAAATGGTTTTCCTGTAACGGAATTAATTTTACAATGTCGTTTTCTAAAATTTCGGGTTGTAAGTTGAATTCTGATTTTATCATTTTTTAAAGTTTTTTTGTCATGGTTAGTAGCTTTTTTTCGCCACGAATTCACGAATTTGCTTTTTTTAAACGGTGTGTTTTTTTGATACAGATTACAAGTGAAAATTTAAAAAAAAAATCCGTTTAAATCCGCGTCTTCGCGAAGCGAATCCGTGTCATCCGTGTGCCATTTTTGCTATAACAATTATTAAATCTGTTTAATCTGAACACAGGAAACATTCTCCATCTTAATTTCTTTTCTGGTTTTTTTAAGCAATCCCGTTTTTGAATTTCTTTTAAAAACCACTACATTTCCTGTAATAACATTGGTTGCAATTAAGAATCTTCCGCTTTCATCGATTGCAAAAACTCTGGGATGTTTTCCTGAAGTCGATTGATAGCCAATATTTTCCAGAAGACCATTTTGGGCAATAGAAAAAATTGCAATATTGTTTTCTTTTCCTCGGTTTGTTGCATATAGAATTTTTCCGTCAGGCGAAATATGAATGTCAGAACTTTCAAAACCTTCCTTAATCGTATCAGGATGTGTGTTTATGCGTTGAATTTTGGTCAAAACACCATTTTCATATTGATACACACTTATTGCCCCAGCCATTTCTTCGATACAATAACCAAATTTTTGATTGGGATGAAACGTAAAATGTCTTGGTCCGGCTTCTAAATCTGTTTTAATAAACGGATGGCTGGTTTCTACCAAAGGTTGTTTTTGAGTTGCATCAAATTGATAACAACGTATTTTATCTGCACCAAGATCCGGCATAAATAAATAATCATTTTGAGGCGAAAATATTGTAGAATGAATGTGTGATCTGGCTTGTCTTTCTTTATTGACGCTTCCGTCCATATATTGGAAATTCTGAGCAATTGAATCTATTTTTCCATTTTCTAAA
Organism: uncultured Flavobacterium sp.; assembly: GCF_963422545.1. Lineage (NCBI taxonomy): Bacteria > Pseudomonadati > Bacteroidota > Flavobacteriia > Flavobacteriales > Flavobacteriaceae > Flavobacterium > uncultured Flavobacterium sp. The sequence continues at coordinate 16,881 of NZ_OY730238.1, read as the reverse complement.
AGCGGATGAACCGAAACACTTCCTTCAGTATAATTGCCATTTACGAGCCATTTTCCACTTTTATGAACTGAAACATAAACGGGATTTTCGCCACCACTTTTTTGACTGTTCAGGAAAGTTAAAGTCTTATTTTCAGAATTAAACTCAAAACTGCTTACGCTTCCTGCATTTGGTGTTTTAGTATCTGTACAGGCGTATAGATATTTTCCGTTTGGGGATAAAGTCAAGTAAGACGGATTAACAATATTTGTTGCCGAAGTCACTTTATTCAGTTTTCCTTTTATGGTGTCTAATTGATAGATCCGGATAGATTCTGCAGTTTTGTCCCTATTGTATGATCCCAGAAAAACATAAGTGTTTTGAGAAAATACGGTAAAGGAAACCAGTAAGGCAATTGTTAAAAAGTTGGTTTTTAGTTTCAAGGTTATAGCTATTATGTTTTTGGTTATGCGATAGTTTTTAATCTAAAGCCAAATACAGCCAGTTCTCCCTGCATGAAATCTAAATCTTCAGATCTTTTAAATCCTAAGTTTTCATACATTTTCCAGGCAGTTTTCATTGACAGAGTCGAATGAATAATGAGTTGCTGACGTTTATTGTCAGTTGCTTTTTTGATGCATTCCTGCGTTAAGAATTTACCAATTCCTTTTCCGCGTACATTAGTATCAACACCTAATAATCTAAAACCGGCTGAGTTTTGTTCCTGCGTTGCAATTCCGCCCGAACCATAATATTTCATATCATTAAAATAAACAACGGCGCCAAGAATAGTATTATTTGCGTCAATTGCTACTAAAAGTTCTGTTTCAGGATGATTAGTAAAATCGCCAATATTGGCCAGCATTTTATAATAATTGGGCTGATCATTTTCTTTCGGAAAACCTTCTAATTGCGAATAAACGCTGATTAAAAGTTTTCCGATTTCTTCAAATTCTGAAGGAAAAGCATTTCGGATAATATAGTTTGAAGTATTCATTTTATATGTTATTAGTGGGTGATTTTGTCATTTCGACGAAGGAGAAATCGCACTAGAAACTCCGTGCCTAAAGCGCCAATCTTTGACGAGTTACTTGCGGAGATTCCTCGTTCCTCGGAATGACAATGCAAGTAGGTTTCAATCTAAAATCTAAAATCTGCAATCTAAAATTTATCTCACCCCTCCCACCATTGTTTAAATTCTTGTTTTTCATTTTTTAATTCGACTAATTCACCAATCATTGGCGTAATTAGTGGAATCGGATTTTCTGAAGTTGCGTTTAATTCTGTTACTTTAATCAAAGGTTCATCCCAGGAATGGAGCGACAACGAAAATTTTGATGAATGAACTGGGAAAACTCTTTTTGTATTAAGATCTTTCATGGCTTTTATTACATCTTCAGGTAGATTATGAATGTATTTCCATGCAGGATTGTATTGGCCGTTATCAAGAAGTGCAATATCAAATGGACCGTATTTTGTGCCAATTTCTGCAAAATGAGAATCGTAACCGCTGTCGCCGCCCAAATACATTTTGAAATCTTTGGTTTCTAATATAAAAGACGTCCAGAGTGTGTTACAACGTTTAAAACTTCTGCCGGAAAAGTGTCTTGCCGGAGCGGTATAAAGTGTAATGTTTTGATCGAGTATTACTTTTTCGTGCCAGTCTTTTTCGATAATATTTTGAGTTGGAAATTTCCAAAATTCAAAATGTGAACCCACGCCAAGAGGACATATTATTTTTTTGATTTTTGATTTTAATTCCATTATCGTTGTATAATCTAAATGATCATAATGATCATGTGTAATCAATAAATAATCAATTTCCGGAAGATCATCGGCGGTATAAATATCAGTTCCTTTAAACGCTTTTGTAGTTCCGATAATAGGAGAGGCATTGCCACTGAAAACAGGATCTATTAAAAAACGTTTTCTTTCAAGCTGAATGTAATAAGACGAATGTCCGAACCAAACCATAATATCCTGATCTAGCGGAATTTCATGTAAATTAGTTTTTACAGATGGAATAATATCCGTTGGGATTTTTCGATCTACTTTCTTAAATAAAAATTCAGAAATTATATTAAAGTAGCCATAACCTTCTGCAAGTTCAGGCGTGTAATTAATATTTTCGAATTTTCCGTTTCTATATTGAGGAGACTTTTGTATTAAAGCCAGTCTCTCGCCTGATGGTCTTTTTCCGTATCTTGGATGTAATAAAAAGAAAGAAAGAATTACGACTAAAATAATAAGTATTGTCAGGACCATAGTGTCTTAATTTGAAGGATATAATTTATTTAAATATTCAACTGAAGCTGTAATCATTTTTTTTAGAATTTCAACATCAATATCAGCTACTTTTTTGATGTAAATGCAACCTTTTGCAGCTTTGTATTTCCCGAATTTAGAAAGCAATTCTTCTTTTCTTTCAGGCGAAGCATAAGCGTAAAGCGAAATAGCAGCTTTTCTGGGTGAGAATCCTACAAGTGGCGCATCGCCTTCGCGACCGCTGGCATACTTATAATGATAGCTTCCGAAACCAATAATACTTGGTCCCCACATTTTGGGTTCAAAACCAGTGACTTCCTGCATGATTTTGATGAGCTCAAAAGAGTCTTTTCTTTTAGTCTCCTCTTCAACAGCATTTACAAAATCAGTTACGCTGTTTTCTGTTTCAGTTGTTTTATTCTGTGCCATTGTTACTGATTTTGATTCAATAAATTGCTTTTAAAAAGTATGTTTTTGATTTTAATTTCCGAAGCGTACCACAAATTAGAATTGTCATTCATCTGATTTTCTAAAACAATTAAACTCACATCACTTTTAGGAAAATAACAGTTTATCGAGGTGAAACCATCTCCTAAACCAGTGTGACCAACATATTTTACAACATCTTTTTCGATTACTCTAAAGCCGTAGCCATAACCCCCTTTTTCTTTTCCAAAGAAACCATGCTGTGCCGTTATGTTGTATTTAAACAATAATTGATAGCTTTCCGGTTTTAGCAGTTTTCCCTTGTGAAGATTTTTATTCCAAATTGCTAAATCACCAGCAGTCGAAACAATTCCGCCAGAAGGAACGGATTCTGAAGTGATTAGTGCGTTTTTTGCTATTGTAAAATTATTATTCGTATTCATATAACCAGAAACTAGATTCTGAATTTTATCAGGTGAATAACAAAATGTATGATTCATTTTTAACTGTTTAAAAAAGGTATTTGCTATTTCTGAATAGCTTTTTTTAGAAACAGATTCAATTATTTTTCCCAGTAAAATATAACCGAGACTTCCATATTTAAATTCTGTTCCGGGCTTGAATAAAAGGGGTTTTTCAAAATCAATTATTCCATGAGTATGATTTAATAATTGATGCACAGTTACAGAATCTGCCCATGTTTGTTTAAGTTCCGGTAAATACTTTTTAATAGGCACCTGCAAATCAATTCGTCCTTGTTCAACTTCTTTCAAAATTAAAACTGCTGTAATTTGCCTTGTATTCGACATGATTTCAAATTGACTGTCTAATTTTAAAGGCTTTTTAGTTTCGAAATTTTCAAAACCATAGGCTTTATTGTATAGCGTTTTTCCGTTTTGAGCAATTAGAATTACACCATTAAATTTTGGTTCAACCACTTTTATTAAACTATCAATTTGAGCAGAATAATTGCCTTTTTTTTGAGCAAAAGAATTATAGTTTGACAAAAGGAAAAAGAAAGATAGTAAGAAAGAGATTTGATAAATAGATTTCATTGGTTTATTGGTGAGTTTTTTTGTTTAAAGTTTAAAGTTTAAAGTTTAAAGTTTTCAGTCGCAGTCTCAGTCGCAGTCTCAGTCACAGTTGAGACTGAAAACTGCGACTGCGACTGAAACCTAAAACATCCCGTTTTCGTTTATTATTTCAGCCGGAATAGATTGCCCTAAATCCCAAAGTTCTACTATTTTATCAGATTCAAATCTAAAAATATGAACAACAGCAGCGCCTATATCAGTTGAGTTTTGTTTTACATGCGAATGCACTGCAACCATATCCCTGTCTCTTAGTGCATGATGTATTTCTAAAGTTTTATAAGGGTTTTTTCTTGATGATTCGTCCATCGCCAACATTAGAGTTTGGGCATCGCCTTTAAAGTAAGCATTGTGATGTTTAAAATTAGTGCCTACATAAAGTCGAAAAGCCTCGTGAGAATGCCCTTTTGCCGCGAGTTTTAAAAATTCCTTAGCAATATATTTCCTAGTCATGATTTTAAAATTTAAAAGCTAACTAAGTTATGAAATTTACTTCTGTGAAATAAAAACTGATATAGATTTATTGTCTTTTATTTTTAGGATAAAATAAAGTCTACAATAGCGTCAGAATGGATTTTTGTGGTATCAAAAACAGGAACCGAAAAATCAGATTGATCGATTAACATCGGGATTTCGGTACAACCCAAAATAATACCCTGTGCTCCTCGCGAGATCAATTCGTTTGCAATTTTAATATAATTTTGTCTGGATTCCGGAGTTACAATTCCTCTTCCTAATTCTTCTTTTAGAACATATTGTATATAATCGCGGGTTTCTTGTTTTTCAGGAATGAGTACCTCGAGACCAAATTTTTTGAAACGATCTTTATAAAAATCCATTTCCATTGTGAACTGAGTTCCCAAAAGACCAATTGTAGTGATATTTTTCAGCGTTATGACTTTTGCTGTTTCGCTGCCAATATGAATTAACGGCAATCCAACTTCTTTTTCCAGTTGGTCTGCATAAAGATGAGCTGTATTGGCACATAAAACAATCGCATCAACACCGCTTTTCTTTAAGCTTAAGCAAGCATTTAATAAAAGCTCATACGAGTTTTGCCAGGTTTTTTCTTGTATATCACCAAAGTTTAAAGAATAAATCAGGCATTCGGCAAATTGTAATCCGCCTAGTTTTTTGTTGACGCCTTCGTTGATTAATTTATAATAATCGATAGTCGAAACCCAGCTGATTCCGCCCACAAGTCCAATTTTTTTCATTGATTTGATAGTAGTAGATTAATAGCTAAAATGCTTTTATGATTTCTTTCCTGAAAATAATTTTATTGCCAGATATGTCATTGGTAAATAAGCAAAAACTAAATCTACAACAGTAAACCAAAGGGGAGAAGGTAATGTAAAAGTATTTACAATACCACCTAATAAAAAGAAGCAGCCAATTATTAAGGCAAGTTTTGTTTTGTGAGTTGAAGCAATTAAAACAGTAGTTGCTGCACCTGCAAAAGTTCCGATAGTGTGGGCTAAAAATGGAAAAAGAAAATGTTTTGGCTCAAACAAATGCATGGTTGCTTTTAGTCCTTCCATGGTGGTAACGTCGGCACCATTTGGTGGCGGAATAATCGAGCTACTCATTAAAATAATGAACATATTTACAACACTTCCCACAAAAAGACCAATAATAACGGCCAGAATATTTTTAAAAATCGGATTCATAACTTTCGTTTGTTTGTAGCGAATTTATGAATAATATTCCTGTTTATTAGCTTGAAATATGTTAATTAAATAAGATGAGGATTATTTATGAAAGTTTAGTTTAACACTTAGAAACAGAGACCTTAAGCGAAATACTTTTTGGCAAAAGGATCTATGTTTCTACGTGTAAACAATATTTTTTGTTATGGTAATACTTAAATATAAGATTGTCTTAGTCTAAAAGGGAGTATCGTTATTTTGCTGATAATTTTTTCTCATTTTCTGTTTGAGGTTTTCCATCAGCATTTGGTTGGCCTTTGCCTGTTGTAATAAGATCTTTTAAACTGTTCTGAATATAGGTTGTCCAGGCACCTCTGCAAATGTCAAAACATTCATATTCGGGAATCAAACCAAAATGTGTAAAACGAAGTTCTGTTTTTCCGTTCTTTTCAGAGATTTCAAATGTAGGCTTTGTACCCGTCCATTCTGTTTCGTCTTTCGTAAATTTGAAATAGTTTTCTTCAACCAGCCAAACGATTTTCTGATTCTCAATCACTTCAATTAGTTTTATTTTGCAACGATGAATATCTTCAAAATGATATTTAAATTCGTCGTTAAGCTTGGCTGTTGGTCCTTCAATTTGTTCTGACCACCAACCTCGAACATTTGTAACAGCATTAAAAACTTCCTGAGGAGATTGGTCTACGATTATAGTTGTGGTAAAATCTGATGCGCCCATTATATTTGATTTTAGAAATTAGAATAACAAATATACTTTCTAATAATCAATATGTTAGGGTGTTAAGAAGACAATTGTAAGGGGAATTTCGGACAGGTGTTGGAATTTTAATTTTCGAGAACTTTTGTTCTAAACCCGACAGGTTTTTAAAACCTGTCGGGTTTGTCACTTAATTAGAAAGTTTTATTAAACCTTCCTCTAAACTATTGACAAAGTTTATTTGACGATTTTTATTACTTTCAAATATAAAGTCTTTGACGCTTTTGCTTTGATATTTTTCAAAATCACCAACGATCGCCAAACGCACTCGAAAGTTTGAGAACTTTTGAAGTATTTCGCCGGCAATTTTGTTTTTCAAATCAAAGAAGAGAGGTGTTATATTTTTCTCATAAAGAATAATTCGGTCAAAGTCTTGATAATAAATATCGGCAACTAATTGAGAGCCATCTTCAATAGATTTAATTATATTATTTTCGGTAATTACTTCGGCAATTTTTATGTTGTTTATGGTATGTGTTTCTATTTTCATTTTTTCTGGTAAATTTTAATTCTCTCAACAGCGGCTTCAAGTTGCGAAAAATGGTTTGCCATAACTTTCTCCAATTCAAGAGTTCCACCCAGGATTAGCATTTCTTTATTTTCAAATCTTTGCCCTAGCCGATCTTCCAGCATAATGGTTTGCATGCTTTGTGCCATTTTTATTTCTTCAAGAAACTCATTTGGATGTCCTGCAGTACCAATTGCAAGCCCAAACGGAATTGTTTTCATTTTTTTTGAAGTTTCATTTTGTCCGTAAGCATATCCAACGGAATAAACCCGATCAAACCAACCTTTTAGTTTTGCCGGACAATCGCTCCACCAAATTGGGTATAGAAAAATAATACAATCGGCTTTTTCGATTTTTTCCTGCTCTATCAAGACATCTGCAGGAATTGGAAGATCTGTTTTGACAAAACCTTCTCGTTCATATTCTTCTTCAGACATATCGCTCTGAAAATTCATTTCATATAAGTCTGAAACTTCAATGTTCCAGTTTTGCTTTTTCAAAAACCATTTCAAACGTTCTAAAACCTGAAATGTATATGATTTTTTGCTGGGATGGCTATAAACAATTAAGATATTCATTGGTATGGTTTTGAGTTTAGAAAGGAATAAAAGTAAAAAAGAGAACGTAATGTTCTCTTTACTATAAAATTACAAATTAAATCTAGAAGTTAATCAAGACTTTTAGATAAAAGTTTTCTTTGATCTGGCAATTGAAAAAGTATTGTTGTTTTTATTATTTTGATTGAATCAAAAGTAATTTTCTGCCTTCATTAATCATTCTAACGCCATAAGAAATTGTGGCAATAGCACAGCCTAAACTTACGACAACATTTGCAAGATTTACAGTCGTTGTTTTTTGTGTTATTAAATAAATACCAATTACGGCAAAGAGGCAAGTCCAGGCTCCCATATAATAGTCAAAAGTTCGGTTGAAAATTTTGGCTAATGGAAAAAAATGCAAACCAACAACCAGAGCAAAAAACGAAACAAACAACTCGTTGTGATTTATGTTCATCAGAATATTTTTGGCCACAAGTATTCCCAAACCTTCTAAACCAAAGATGATTAAGAACCATTTGTCTTTACTTTTTTCTTCGGCAGTTTTTTCTTCGATGCTTTCAGTCATTGTTTTTTGTGCTTTGGTAAACGTAAAATAAAAGTATGCAAAGGCTGTAATGATAAATCCTAAGAGAATGCCAATAAGTCTGTAATCTTTATTTTCAAGATAATATTCGGCTATAAAAGTCCAGATTACTGTGTTAATAATCATGAAGAATAATCCTCCAATTGGTTTATCGATGTCTTTTTTGGTAATTGGTTTCATTTGGGTTTTAATGTTAGAAGGATAAGTTATATAATAAATAAAATTAGTTTGTTTTTTGATTTGTGAGTAACGTGTTTAATTCTTCCATCGAAATATCTTTTGCTTCAATTTTTCCTTCAGGATTTATTAAAAAATTAGAAGGGATTGCTCGAACACCATATCTTTCGACAATTTTACTAGAGTATTCTTTTTGCTCAATTAGATTAATCCAGCCTGTATTTTCTTTTTTCAAAGCGTCGATCCATTTCGTTTTGTCTTTATCGATTGAAAGTGCAACGACTTCAAAATTTTTATTTTTATGTGTATTGTAAATTTTTGATAATTCAGGCATTTGCGCTCTGCATGGTGCACACCAGCTTGCCCAAAAATCGACTAAAAACCATTTTCCTTTAAGATCTGAAGTTCTGAAAATTACATTATTTTCATCTGGAAGTTCGAAATCATATACAGATTGTCCAACGTTTATAAATTTTTCGGGAAATAAATTAAATTCTAACTGACCTACAGTATTATCAGTTTTAGAAAGTTTAGCATATGCTTTTTGAAGTTCTTTTTTATCCAGGTTTTCATTCCATGATAAAGCCATTAACATATTCTCACTAAACTCGTTTTCAGGATTTTTTGATATGATTTCGTATATTTTTTTATATAGTTTTTGATTCCAATCGATGTCATTTTTGTGGGCATTGGTAAAATCTTCGTAATCTTTTTGAATTGGATATGTTTTTGTTCCTTTAACTGATTTTACTACGAAGTCAGTAAGATCATAACCTTTGTACTTTTTTGGTTCTACAGCTATTGTGATATCTATCGGGGTATTTTCTAAATAAAATTCTTTACTGGTTGTTGATATTATGCCTTTGCCTTTTTTTGAAAAAAAGACATTTGCAGTTTTTTTAATTAATTGTCCTTTAAAAGTAAAATGATTATCAACAACTAAGACACTATCGTTTTTGTCTTCATATTGCATATGAAGATATCCAGAAAAGTCATTTAAAAAAGTCCCATTCAGAACAAACGATTTTGGCTTTGTTTGCTGTGCTTCAATATGATTTACCAAAAGAAATGATAATACAATTAGAAATGAAATTTTCTTCATAATTATTCTTATAGGGGAGTTAGTCAATGTTTCTTAATAATTCAAAAAGTATATATCCGCCATGTTCAGATTGTCCTTTTTCTACTGCGAAAAAACCTTTTCTGAGATAAAATTCAACGGCTTTTACATTGTTTTCGAGGCATTTTAAAGTAATTGGAAGCTTAGTTTTTTTAATTGCTGCTTTTAATAATTGGGTTCCAATACCTTTTTGCTGATGGTTTTGATCAATGTATAAATGATGAATAAAATTACCCTTCATCCAGATAGAAATGAAACCTACAGGAATATCATCAATAATTGCCACTAAAACAAGTTCGCCTTTTGTATAACGATCAAAATCTTTTAACTGAAATTCTAAGGGATTAAGCCAATGAAAGGTGTTCTGTCTTTCTTTTAAGAATAGGTTTCTTAAAGAATCATAATCGTTTTTTCTGATTTCGACTATTTTCATTTGAGTTAAAAGTTGAGCGTTTCTATTTTAGAGCTTTCTTTTCGTTTTCGAGCATTTTTTCGATATTAAAGTAAATACCGTCGACCTTATATTTGCTTTTTTCCAAGCTGAAATAATCACAATTACCAACCAGAGATTGGGATTTAGATTCAATTTCGAAAAGATTTAGTATTATGTATTCGTGTTCTACCAATATAACATGAAAGCCGGTTTCGCATTGTTTTCCGTCTCCGGTAGAAAATATGGCATTCAGGATGTTATGAAATTTTAAAAAAGCAATATTAGAAGATTTCTTGTCTCCTTTGAGATGATAAACGGTGCTAAGAAAATTAAGCTGTCTTAGATCAAAAGGGAAATCGCTTAAGGAATGATTGGCAAGTTTTATGATTTCGTCATAATCCTTAGCTTCGAGTTTTTCTTTACTGTAAAATTCGCGAAGTTTTTCTTCGTCCGGCGATTTCCAAAAGGCATTGTATTTGGGCTGAAAAACATAGCCAAGATATAAATGCTGATAATCATCGTTGGTCAAAAGTGAATCATTGCTAACAAAACGTTCCATTAATTTGGGATAATAAAAAGGCGATTTTTTGTCTGTAATTTCTTTTTGGATTGTTTTGTAATCCGGAGTTCTAAAAGTGGCGTCTTGTGAGAAAGACGGTATTGTTAGTAATAATACTGTTAGATATAAAATTTTTCTAATCATGGTTTGGTTTTAGATTTTGGTTGAAATTAGTGAAGTGTTATTATAAAACAGATTTTTATTTTAGTCTTTCCAGTATTCCTTTGCGTTTTACGATGTTTTTATAATCCCATTGTATTTCGGTGGCTTTTTTGAGCCAGCGTTTTAAGTCTTCTTTGTTTATGAGTTCCGGAGATGTATAACGAATTTCTGAAGCTTTGAATGAACCTTCATTTACAAGTTTTTCTTCGTCAAAAGATTGTCCGCTCCAGAACAATAAGCGCACACAATTTTTGAGTTTACTATACCCTACAATTGGATTTCCGTCCAGAAACCAAACGGGATGTGCGTGCCAGATTTTGTTTTCAGCATCGGGTAGGTTTTCATTGATTATAGTTGCCAAGAGATCACAGATTTCTTTGTCTGAACTATTTTGCAAGTTGTTATAATCTTGTATGGCCGCATTCATAATAATGAGCTTTTTTATTGGCTTTAAAATTAATTTTTAAAGTTTTTTGTTGTAGCTAAAATAGTCTTTTTTTGATTATATGAATTAATCTGGAAACGGAATATTTTCATGAAAATGTGGGTTTGCGTGAGGGATAGTAGTGAAGAGCCCACAGCCTGACGAAGGAAGTGCGAGGACTTGTAGCGGATAGCCCGACCCGCCTTTTTCGGCGGGACACGCCCAAATAAAAAAAATCCGACTTGTTTTCACAAATCGGATTTTGATATTTTATGTTGAATGTTGCTTACATCTGAACTATTTTTCCTGTATGTACGTCGTATCGCATAGAAACAACTTGTGCTTTGTGCTCTTTTACGATTGGATTGTTTTGTATTAATTTTGATGAATGTAAGATATTGGCATTAATTGCTCCTAAATAATTTGTCGCTTTTGGAATGGTTTTATCTGCTTTTATCTCTTCTTCTTCATTAGAAATGGTTTCAACTATATTGTCAATATGATTGAAATGCTTTTTGTATGCTCCATCTTTATCATTGATGTAAGCTTTTATGGCACCACATTCGGTATGGCCTAAAACAACAATTAATTTTGTATCCAGATGCTCTACGGCGTATTCGATACTTCCCATATCGATATCAGAAATTAAATTTCCAGCGTTGCGTATTACAAATAAATCCCCAATTCCCTGATCAAATACAATTTCTGGTGAAACTCTGCTGTCTGAACACGTAATTACAATTGCAAATGGTTTTTGGCTGTTTTGATTGGCTAGAACAGTTTTTTTGTTTTGATGCGGATGGATTGATTTTTCGTCTAAAAATCGTTGATTTCCATTGGTTAATTTTTCTATAGCGGTTAATTCGGCACCGCCTTGAGGGATTTCTACGTTTAGATTTTTGTCGTTTTTACAGCTAAGAACTAATAAGGTCAAGAAGAATATTGCTACTATTTTTGTTTTCATGTGGTAAAATTTTAAAAGTAAATATTTTCAGGTATTCTAAATTGTTTAGAACCGTGCAAAACTATTTTGCTTTTAAGGATAAATCCGCCACTAGAAGTTTTTTTTATATCAGTTAAATCTAATTCTTAAAGGAGTTGAAAGTGTTGGTAATATTGGTTACAAAATCTTTTGTGTATTGACCAGTTGAGTCTAAATCAGGATCTAGAATTGTTATTTCGAGTCCGGTAAATTTGTCGCTTTTAAATAAATAGGAGGTAAGTTGATTGAACTCATCATAGGTAATTCCGTCTGGCGTTCGGCTGTCTACGCACGGCATTATTGAATCGTTTAAAACATCGACATCGATATGAAGCCAGAAACCATCCAGATTTTTGTTCTTAATCTCTGAGAGAAATGATTGTATGCAATTTAAAACACCTTGTTTTCGAAGTGCCTGAAGGCTTATGTAAGTTGCCGAAGAATTTCGGATTTCATTTTCGTATTCGTCATCATATTCGCGATTGCCTACACACCAGAGGTTTTCTTCTTTTATATAAGGAGATAAATTAAGGATGTTGGTGAGTTTTTCAGGACCGTTTCCTGTTACAATAGAAGCTACCATTCCGCCAACGCCTCCGGTTTCAGAAAGGGAAACATTCATGAAATCAGTGTGTCCGTCGAGGTAAAACAATCCGTAATTGCCTTTTTGTTTTAGGGCAATCGCTGCGCCTAAAAGAATACTGCAATCGCCGCCAAGTACAAAAGGGAATTTGTTTTGACTCAGTAAATTATTTATCAAATAGGCTTGTTCTCTGGCATAATCGACTAATGAATTTGCATTAAGAATATTAGTTTCGACATCCCTGATATTGGTATATTTTGGAGCGTCAAGTCTAAGCGTATTTTTAGGATTTAGTGCTTCATGCAACTTGTGTTTCCAGAGCCAATCAGGCAAGCGTTTTACGCCTGGTTCTTTTCCGGGTTGTGGTTCTTTTAAACCTAAATTAGAGGGAAACTCGACGATGCATATTTCTTTCATGACTTCTTATTTAGCCATAAAGTTATTAAAATTTATGTTTTAGTTTTTTTATTGATCAAAAAATAAGAGTATTATTAATCTTTGTCAATAGTGATTATAAGTCTATTTTTCTTTTGATTTATGTTTATCATTTGACCTTCTTTGAAACCAAGTTTGTTAAGCCATTTACCTGCAAGTTTTATTATGGGAATTGTTGTGGCTCTATAAGTCCGTACTTGATATTTTGTATGAATTTTTAGTTTTCTTATATTTTTCATTTGTCGTATAATTATATGACAAATATAAAATAAAAAATGGATTTGTCATATTTTAATATGACAAATTTGTCAGCAAATTATATGACATTTGATTTATGACACGAGATAAGTTAAAAAAGGAAATAGGTCAGCGCATTGTCGAACTTCGAGAGAAAAAGGGTTGGAATCAGTCTGATTTGGCTAGAGCGTGTAACAAAGACCGTCAATCTATTGAAAAACTTGAAAACGGAAAAGTTAATCCAACACTTTATACTTTGCTTGAAATTGCAATTGCTTTAGAGATTTCTTTGTCAAAGTTGGTTGATTTTTCGTAACTATTGTTGTCCTAATCTGAGATTTTTTTTGAATCGAATGATGCGTTATGTTTTTTATTCCAGCTTTTTAACGAGTTCACGTGTGCCTTCCTGCAAACCTTTGTAGTAATCACCTTTTTTTAATTCTGGAATTACATAGGTAGATACAATATCTTTCATTTCCTGATCAGTCATTTTAGCACGTATTTTATTGACTCCCTGAACTTGAATTTGTCTTAATTGCTTGCTAATCAAAATTAATATAGAGGTGTCTATATTTAATTTAGAAATTAAATATTTGTCTAAAGCTAATGAATAATCAGTAAGATCTGTATATGGAGTTATTGAAGCAGTGGTTACAATCAGGATTTTATTGTGGGTTTTTGCTTCGTTTGCTTTTAAAAAATTCGGTTAAAGATTTGATTTGATCTGCAGTAAGAATTTTTTCAAAATCATTTACGTAATCGTATGATTTTGCAAAAACATTTTCTGATTCAGTTTTTGTTTGTGCAAATAGGTTATGCGATAAAAAAAGAAAAATTGTTAAAAGGAACACTATTTTTTTCATGGTTGATTTGTATTGGGCGCTGCAAAATTAGTGCTTTATTATTAAAAATCAGCTTCCGGATTGTTATCATAATTAATATTTTTTGATAGAATTGTGTAAATAAAAAAACCGACTTGCTTTCGCAAATCAGTTTTTAGGATTGAGATTAAAATAGAGGGATTAAATGTTCCCAATTTAGTTGTTTTGCAAAATCTGAGGCAGTTTTTCCGTTGATGTTTTTTGCATTTACATCAGCACCGGATTCTATTAAAATTTGTACCGAGGTACTATTTCCTGCAATTGCTTCACGATGTAAAAAAGTATAACCCAATTCATCTTTTCCGTTAAGTTCTTCGGGATTATTTTTTATAAAATCGATTAAACTCTCTTTCATGTTTTTACTCATAGGATGCTCAATTAGATTTTCCGGTTTTTCTTTTTGATCATAAACGACCAGAATATTGTTGTAATCTCCAAATTCTAAGCCCCAGGCTTCGTCATGTTGTTCTCTGTCATATTCACTCATTTCTGAGCGCATGGCTTGTATTGTAAAGGCGCCGTAGGTTGTGCCCTGACTAGCAAATAACCAATCGCTTATTTGATTGGCTGGTATTTTTACTTCGTCGCCGTTATTTACATTGGTTAAATCATTAGGTTGATTTACCAGGGTTCCGTAGATTGTATCGCCGTCAAAATTGATATCGTTGATCCACATGTGTTCGACTACGGTTTCATCATCAATTTCCTGAGTAAAGGCTAGTTTTACGCAGGCAAGATCCAGTCCCGGGACTATTCGGCGGTATTCCCATGATAATTCTCTCCAGAAATATTTAAAGGTTTCCTGTGCTTTTTTGTATGCCTCAATCATTTTAGGGCTTTCTCCGTCTGCAAAAAATATTGGTGTATTTTCCATTACATGTATTTTAAGATAATTATTTTTTATTAGGTAAATATAATTTTTTTACTACAAAACAGTCAATACTAATTGTCGATTTTAAGAACGTTTTATGTATTTATGCCAACTTTTTTAATAGTGAAAAAAAAATCCGATCTGCTTTCACAAATCGGATTTTAAATTGAAAATAATATGTAACTCGCATCAATGCATTTGCATCAATACAATATTTTTACAAGTGAATTACTTCGCCGTAAGCATCTGCCACAGCTTCCATAACAGCCTCGCTCATTGTTGGGTGAGGGTGAATAGATTTAAGGATTTCATGACCTGTAGTTTCCAGTTTACGAGCTACAACTGCCTCAGCAATCATATCTGTAACACCAGCACCAATCATGTGGCATCCTAACCATTCTCCGTATTTAGCATCAAAGATTACTTTTACGAATCCGTCTGGAGTTCCGGCAGCTTTAGCTTTTCCTGAAGCTGAGAATGGGAATTTACCAATTTTTAATTCGTATCCTTTTTCTTTTGCTTGTTTTTCAGTTAAACCTACAGAAGCAATTTCAGGAGTTGCATAAGTACAACCAGGAACGTTTCCGTAATCGATTGGATCTACGTGAAGACCTTTAATTTTTTCTACACAGTTAATTCCTTCAGCAGAAGCTACGTGAGCCAAAGCCTGCCCTGGAGTAACGTCTCCAATTGCATAATATCCAGGAATATTAGTTGCGTTGTAAGCGTTTACTAAGATTTTATCTTTGTCAACAGCGATTCCAACTTCTTCTAAAACCTATGTTTTCGATGTTTGTTTTGATTCCAACTGCCGAAAGTACGATGTCAGCTTCAAGAACTTCTTCTCCTTTTGCAGTTTTAACAAACGCTTTTACTCCTGCACCAGTTGTGTCAATACGTTCAACAGATGAGCTGGTCATAACTTTAATTCCGGCTTTTTTCAAAGAACGCTCAAATTGTTTTGAGATATCTTCGTCTTCTACAGGAACAACGTTTGGCATAAATTCTACAATAGTAACCTCAGTTCCCATTGAGTTGTAGAAGTGAGCAAATTCAACTCCAATTGCTCCAGAACCTACAATAATCATAGATTTTGGCTGTGTTGGTAATGTCATTGCCTGACGGTAACCAATTACTTTTACACCATCTTGCGGTAAGTTTGGTAACTCACGAGAGCGAGCTCCGGTTGCGATGATGATGTGGTCAGCGCTATATTCAGTAACTTTATTGTCTTTATCAGTAACGTCAAGTTTTTTTCCTGGTTTTAGTTTCCCGAAACCTTCGATAACGTCAATTTTGTTTTTTTTCATCAAGAACTGAACTCCTTTGCTCATTCCTTCAGCGACACCACGGCTGCGTTGTACAACTGCTGGGAAATCTTTATCGAATTCAGAAACTTTTAATCCGTAGTCAGATGCATGTTTTAAATAATCAAAAACCTGAGCTGATTTTAATAATGCTTTTGTTGGGATACATCCCCAGTTTAAACATACACCACCAAGGTTTTCTTTTTCAACTACAGCTACTTTAAAGCCTAATTGTGAAGCTCTAATAGCTGTTACATATCCGCCAGGACCACTTCCTAAAACAATAACGTCGTATTTCATTTTTTTGGTTTTTAGTATTTAATACCGAAAATGAAGTTTAATTCCGAAACTCATTCTCCGATTTATTCTTTTGTTATTTGTGCTTGCGAATTTAAGGATTTATTTTAAAAAACGCTTGAAATTTTATTTTTACGCACTTAGATTTTGACCTTTTCACAGAGATCAGGCAAATTGTTAATTGTTTATTATGAATTATTAATTGAAAATTATGTTTTTTCCTCTAAATCTGCAAACAAAACTTGCATTAACAAAGCGAAGTCGAAGAGCTTTCGTATTGAAAAGCTCTTCGACTTCGCTCAGAGTGACAAAAACATTGAAGTGAAAAAAGTATTGAGTAAAAAATAAAGCCACAGATTGCACAGATTAGAATGATTTAAAAAAATCCGTTTAATCTGTGTAATCTGTGGCCTAAATAAATAATTAAACCTTAACGTGTCCCCAGTTTTCACCACTGGCAATACGTCTGATTTGCATTTCGCTTACGCCAAATTGTTTAGCGATCATTTTAAGACGTGTTTTTTGTTCTGGTCGGGCGAGGATTTTTTTAATTAACATCACTTTTGTAGTGGTT